>JAKOVA010000181.1 GCA_029782335.1 Actinomycetes bacterium
GACCGCCCTCGCCGGCGAACGCCCGGCTTTCACCAAGTGAAAAATTTCCTCGCGCCGGGCGCCACTGCGTTGCAATCTTGACAAGTCCGACGAACGGCCCGACAGGGGGCCGCAAGTCACACTAAGCTGCAATACTCGAACGAAACGGAATGACAGGAGTCCGCCCGATGTTTCGCATCCTCGTCGCGCTGCTGGCCGCCGTCGTCGTGGCCGGCTGCGCCTCCAGCAACCCGCCGGCGCCCGTCAAGGCCGCCCAGCCCGACTACAAGTACATCATCGGTCCCGGCGACACGCTGAACATCGTCGTCTGGCGCAACCCCGAGCTCTCGACCTCGGTGCCGGTGCGACCCGACGGCCGCATCACGACCCCGCTGGTCGAGGACATGGTCGCGCAGGGCAAGAATCCGAGCGAACTCGCCCGCGAGATCGAGACGGCCCTCAAGAAGTACCTGCAGGACCCGGTCGTCACGGTGGTCGTGCAGAACTTCGGCGGCGGCAACTCCGAGCAGGTGCGCGTGCTCGGCCAGGCGGTCAAGCCGGCGACCTTGCCCTACCGGCAGAACATGACGCTGCTCGACGTGATGATCGCGGTCGGCGGGCTCACCGACTTCGCCGCGGGCAACCGGGCCGTGCTGATCCGCGCGGCAGAGAACAACAAGGCGTACAACGTGCGCCTGGCCGACCTGATCAAGCGCGGCGACGTCGGGGCCAACGTGCAGGTGCTCCCCGGGGACGTGATCATCATCCCGGAAAGCTGGTTCTGAATCCTCGGTCGGTGCGGTACTCATGCTCGAAACACTTGCCTACCTGAAATCGATCGTCCGCGGGGTCTGGTTCTACCGCTGGAGCGCGCTGGTCATCGCCCTGGCCGTCGGCGTCGTCGGCGCCTTCGTCGTATGGCGGATGCCGAACCAGTACCAGGCGACCGCCCGCGTCTTCGTCGACACGCAGACCATCCTGAAACCGCTGCTGAGCGGGCTGGCGGTCGAGCCGAACGTGAACGAAGTGCTGGCCATGATGGCGCGGACCGTGGTCAACCGGCCGAATGCCGAGCGCGTCGCGCGAGCCGCCGACCTCGACTTGCGCGCCAGGACCAATGCCGAGCGCGACGCAGTGGTCGACCGGCTGATGCGCGACATCCGCTTCGGCGCAGTCGGGGGCGCGAACAACCTGTTCACGATCAGCTACGTCAGCGACCAGGCGGGCACGGCGCAGAACGTCGTCCAGTCGCTGCTGAACATCTTCGTCGAGTCGAGCCTGGGCACCAAGCGGCGCGACACCGAGCAGGCCCAGAAATTCATCGACGAGCAGATCAAGACCTACGAGAAGAGGCTGCTCGACGCCGAGAACGCGCTGAAGGACTTCAAGATCCGCAACATGCGCCTGATGCCCGGGCTCGAGCGCAACTACCTGACCCAGGTCTCCGAGATGGAATCCAAGCTGCGCGAGGCGCGCCTCGAGTTGCGGCAGGCCGAGAACTCGCGCGACGAGCTGCGCCGCCAGCTCACCGGCGAAGCGCCGCTGGTGGCCGGTCCGCCCGAGATCGTCGTCGGCGGGCCGACCGGCTACGTTCCGGACGAACCGACC
>JAKOVA010000259.1 GCA_029782335.1 Actinomycetes bacterium
CGGGCGCGGGCAGCACGCCCGGCGCCACTTCGACGGGTTCCGCCACGAGGGCCGGGGGTGGCGCAACCGCCGCACGGCGACCCGGGGCGGTCGCCGCAGGGAGGGCGTCGAGCGACGCCGCAGCAGGACGGGTGCCCTGTCCCGACCGCAAGATCCAGGTGCCGGCAGACCCGTATTCGCCCAACTGTTATGTGTGGACGAAGGGCGCCGACAACGGCGGTGCCACCGCCCCCGGTGTCACGGCAACCTCGATCAAAGTCGCCGTGCGGATCGGCGCCTTCCTCGACGGCCTGAACAATGCGCTCTCCAAGGCCGCCGGCGCGGCCGACATGGCGGAGACGCCCGAGGTCGTGAAGCGCACGTTCAACGGGCTCATCGACTACCTCCACGCCAAGTACGAGTTCTACGGCCGCAAGATCGAACTGGTCATGTACGGCGGCAAGGGCAACGTGCTCGACGAAGCGCTCGGCGGCGGGAAGGAAGGCGCACAACAGGACGCCCGCTCGGTGGCCAAGGACATCGGGGCGTTCGCCGACGCCAGCGCCGTGACCGTCCCCTACGCCGATGCGCTGGCGCAGCAGGGCATCATCAACATCGGCGCCCCGTACGTCTCGAAGGACTGGCTCCAGAAGCGCCGGCCGTACTCCTGGACGCCCCTCACCGACTGCTCGACGGTCGTGTCCGCCGTCTCGTCCTATTACATCCGACGTCTCGCCGGTCGGACCGCGGCGTGGGCCGGCGGTGACCTCCAGGGCCAGAAGCGCCGTACCGGGATCATCTCGCCCGAGAACGACTGGTACCAGGAGTGCGTCAGCGCCGGGGTGAAGGTCCTCAACGACTCCGGCTTCGGCGGCGACCTCGTTGCCCGACTCACCTACCGCCTCGACCTCAACGCCATGCAGAACCAGGCGACCGCCCTGCTGCCCAAGCTCAAGGCAGCTGGCGTCACCACGGTGCTGTGCGGCTGTGATCCGGTGCTGCTGAGTCTCCTCACCGCACAGGCGAAGCAGCAGAACTACTACCCGGAATGGGTCGAGACCGGCGTCGCCTACAGCGACCAGGATCTCGTGGCCCAGTTGTTCGAACCCTCCGTCTGGAAGCGTGCCTTCGGCGTCTCCTATGCCGGCAGCACCGTGCCGATCAAGGCGAGCTTCGCCTACCAGGCGTACAAGTCCAGCGGACGCCCCGGCGAGCCGTCGATCGGAGCGCAGCTCATCTTCGATCAGCTCCAACTGCTGGCGATCGGGCTCCAGATGGCCGGCCCGAACCTGACGCCGCAGAACTTCGAGTCGGGAATGTTCGCCTACCTGCCGCGCAGCGGCGTGTCTGGCCGTTGGGACTTCGGCCCCGGCGACTACTCCACCTCGAGTGACGCCCGCGAGATCTACTGGGATCCGAACGCCACCTCGATCCAGAACGGCAAGAGGGGCGCCTGGAAGGAATCGTCCAACCAGCGCTTCCCGATCGGCCAGTGGCCCGCCGGCGAACCGAACATCCCCAAGCCATGAGCCCCTCGGCACTCCTCGACCGATACGGGTCGCTCCCCAAGTGGGCGCGTGGCCTCGTCTCGGTCGCCCTGCTGCTCGCGGGTTGGGCGGCAGCGGCGGCGATCCTGCCTCGTGGCGCACCGAGCGAGATCGTCCTCCAGGGTCTGATCCTCGGATCCGCCCAGGCGCTCACCGCCTTCGGCATCATCCTCATCTGGCGGGCGAACCGGGTCATCAACTTCGCGGCGACGGCGATGGGTGCGCTCGGCGGCGGTATCGGTGTCCACCTGTTCCGAGAGTGGGGCTGGCCGTACGTCGCGAGCGTCCCGATCGGTGTCGTGATGGGCATGATCGTCGGCCTCGGTGTCGAGTTCCTGGTGATCCGCCGGTTCACGAAGTCGTCGCGGCTGGTCGTGATGGTCGCCACCTTGGGCCTCACCCAACTCCTCGGCGGCCTTGACCTGATCATCGGCGAGAACGTCTTCGGCAACGGATCGCTCTTCAGCGGTTCCTTCGACACGCCGCTCACCCAGTACACGAAGAACATCGGCTTCGTGCTGTTCAACGGCAATCACCTCTTGATGGGCGTCGTCGCACCACTCGTCGCCGTCGGGCTGGGCTGGTTCCTGCGCAAGTCCCTCGCCGGCCAAGGCATCCGCGCCGCGGCGGAGAACGCCGAGCGCGCTCGTCTGGTGGGCATCCCGGTCCGCCGCCTCCAGTCGTTGGTCTGGCTGATCGCCGGCGGTCTCAGTGCCCTGACCCTCGCCCTCAGCGCGCCGGTCTCCGGGCAGATCAACTCCGCCGCCACCGGGCCAACGCTGCTGCTGCCCGCTCTCGCCGCGGCGGTTGTCGCCCGCATGGAGTCGCTCCCGGTGGCGTTCGGTGCGGCACTCACGCTCGGAGCGATCGACCAGGTCGCCTACTGGAACACCGACTCGCCCGATCTCACCAACGTCGCGTTCCTGGTGATCATCCTGATCGCCCTGCTAGCACAGCGCGCATCGACCTCGCGGGCCTTCGACGCGGAATCGGCGTGGCAGGACAACGGCTCGACCCGCCCGATCCCCGCAGCGATGATGCGTCTGCCGGAGGTCCGCGCGGCACTCGTGATCGGCGGCGCACTGCTTGCCGCCGCCACGGTGCTCGTGCCGCTGTGGGTGTCGGACGGCACCACGACGAGCCTCACGATCATGGTCATCTGGGGGATGGTCGCGCTGAGCCTCGTGGTGCTCACCGGCTGGAGCGGACAGATCAGCCTCGGCCAGTTCGCCTTCGTCGGAGTCGGCGCGATGGTCACGGGCAACCTGATCATGCGCACCGACCTCGACCTGTTCCTGGCGCTGGCGCTCGCCGCACTTGCGGGCGGGCTCATCGCGCTCGCGCAGGGAATCCCCGCTCTGCGCATCAATGGCCCGTTCCTCGGCGTCGTGACACTCGCGTTCGCCGTGGTCTTCGACGCCTACCTCCTGAACCCCAACCACTTCCCGAGCCTCATCCAGACCTCGGTCGACGCACCGGTGCTCTTCGAGCGGTTCAGCCTCGACAACGCCCGGACGCTCTTCTATCTCTGCGCGGCGCTGCTCGTGCTGGTGGTGTTGGCGGCTCGTGGCGTGCGTCGCTCCCGCAGCGGTCGCCTGCTGATCGCGACCCGCGACAACCGCAAGGCGGCCGAAGCGATGGCCGTCTGGTCGAAGCGCCAGACCCTCGCCGGGTTCCTCTTCGCCGGCATGGTCGCCGGCTTGGCGGGTGGTCTCCACGTGATCGTGCTTCGCGGCATCGGCGTCGGCTCCTACCCCCCGATGCAGAGCATCACGGTCTTCTCCATGGCGACCATCGGCGGGCTGGGTTCCATCGGCGGCTCGCTGCTCGGCGCCTTCGGGATGCGCGGTCTCAACGACTGGGTGCCCGGCAACATCCGCCTGATCCTCAACGGCACCGGGATGCTCGTGATCCTGTGGCTCCTGCCCGGCGGCATCGGGCAACTCATGGCGTATGTCCGCGAGTTCGCGCTCCGGGGAATCGCCCGACGCCGAGGGATGAGCGTGCCGGGCCTCACCGACGTGCACACCCTCGAGGAGCTTCCGTCGGCACCGGCATCGGCGCCTTCGATGAACGGGTCCGTCGGCCTCCCGGGTGTCGGACAGCCCGACGGCGTCCCCCAACGGCCACTCATCGAGTGCCGAGACATCGACGTTTCCTACGGCCAGCTCCAGGTGCTCTTCGGTGTCGACTTCTCGGTCATGCAGGGCGAGATCGTCGCTCTGCTCGGCACCAACGGCGCCGGCAAGTCAACCCTCCTGCGGGCGCTGGTCGGCTTGACCGCATCGAAGGGCGCCCGGCGGGTGGGAGACGTCGACCTGACGAAGCGGTCGGTCGAACAGGTCTGCACCGACGGCGTGGCACTCATGCCCGGCGGTCGGTCGATCTTCCCGACGCTGACGGTGACGGAGAACCTGAAGCTCGCCACCTGGACGTTCCGGGGCGACCACGAGCGGATCGCCTCCGACACCGAAGCGGTGCTCAACCTGTTCCCGGTGTTGCGCACGCGTCTCGATCAGATGGCCGGGAATCTCTCCGGCGGCGAGCAACAGCAGTTGGCGCTCGCCCAGACGCTGCTGCTGCGGCCCCGGGTGCTGTTGATCGACGAGCTCTCACTGGGCCTCGCGCCGTCGATCGTGGCGCAGCTCATCGAGGTCGTGCGCGCCGTCTGGCGGAACGGAGCGACCATCGTCATCGTCGAGCAGTCGGTGAATGTGGCGCTGTCGCTCGCGGAACGGGCGGTATTCCTCGAGAAGGGCACCGTGCGATTCGAGGGCCCGACCCGTGAGCTGCTCGATCGGCCCGACATCCTGCGGTCGGTGTTCATTCACGGCGCTGACGGAGCGGAGGGCGCACACGACGGCGCTGCGAACGGGCACGACGCGGCAGCCACCAACGGCGCCGCGAACCCCTTCGCGCAGGTTTCGCTCGGTGCCGGGTCGATCGACCTGCGCAACCGTGCGACGGGCACCGTCCTCGAGTGCCACGGTGTGGTGAAGCGTTTCGGCGGCATCGTCGCGGTCGATGGTGCCGAGCTGTCGGTGCAGGCCGGCGAGATCGTCGGGCTCATCGGCCAGAACGGCGCCGGCAAGACGACCCTGCTCGACTGCATCTCGGGGTTCCATTCCATCGACGGCGGTCACATTCGGTTCCGCGGACGCGACATCACCTCGTGGGCACCCCACGAGCGGGCCTCCGCCGGGTTGGGGCGCTCCTTCCAAGAGGCACGGCTGTTCCCGTCGCTCACGGTCGCCGAGACGGTCGCGGTCGCGCGCGAGCGCCACGTCGGCTCGCGATCGATGCTCGCCGATGCCATGCGCCAGCCGGCGTCGTTCGAGTCGGAGCTCGAGACGGCACATCGGGTCCGGGAGCTGTTGGGCTTGTTGGGCCTGCGGGACCACGCCGAGAAGCGCACCTCCGAGTTGTCGACCGGCATGCGCCGAATCGTGGAGTTGGCGTGTCTGTTGGCGGAGGATCCGACGGTGCTCTTGTTGGACGAGCCGTCCGCCGGGGTCGCCCAGAAGGAGACCGAGGCGCTCGGCCCGCTGCTCATCCGGATCCGCGACCACACCGGCGCGGCGCTGGTCATCATCGAGCACGACATGCCGCTGCTCTCCGGCGTCTGCGACACGATGGTCGCCCTCGAGTTGGGCGCGGTCATCGCGTCAGGGACACCCGACGAGGTCCTCGCGAACGACCGGGTGATCGCCAGCTACCTCGGTACCGACGACGTCGCGATCAACCGTTCCGGTTCCCTCGCCTGAGCCCACCCACGCCACGCACCCTGTTCGCCGCGTCGACGCCATCCCGGATCTCGACCCGGGATGGTCGCCGGGTTACCCACGCCACGACGTTGGAGAGGATGCCGGAATCCCGGCCGGCCCCGAACCTGGCAGGGACGTGCCGGAATCTCGGCTCCAGGCTGCTGAGAACGAGGTCGGGTCCCCGACGAGGCTGCTCCGTTGGCGGCGCGCCACCGCCGCGGACGGAGCCCGGTATCCAATCGGCGACCACACGCCGATTAGCGTGGCGGCCGGGCCGTTAGCTCAACGGGTAGAGCAGGGGACTTTTAATCCTCAGGCACTGGGTTCGAGCCCCAGACGGCCCACGCTGCGATGACCACCACCGACACGTCGACTGACCCCGCCGCTCCGAACGGGCCGACGGCCGACAGCCCTGACGACGCCGCGATCCTCGGTCCGAGAGCGCTCGCGGGTGCGCTCATCACCGTTGCCGCTGTTGCCCTCGCCGCACGCTTCGCGCAACCGTCGCCCATCTGGGGGCGCGAGGCGGTTGACGTTGCGCTCGCCAACCTGCCACTCGATCGACTTCCCGACGCGCTGCGCCACGCCGGCGGACCGCCGCTGTGGATCGTGGTCCTCCACGGTTGGGAGGCCGTGGCCGGCACCGGCGACGCCGCGCTGCGGGCACTCTCCGGCATGTTCAGCGTCGCGACCATCCCCGTCGCCTGGATGCTCGGCCGCCGGCTCGGCGGTCCTCGAGGCGGCAAGTCGGTCGGGACCTACCTCGCGCTGTTGGCCGCCCTGTCGCCGTGTCTCCTGCGCTACGGGAGCGATGCCGGGCCGGCGTCGATGGTCATCCTGCTCACGGCACTCGGAGCGGTGTTCCTCCTCGATGTCGTGGCGACACCGACGCCGCTGCGCTTCATCGCTCTGGCGCTCTGCACCGCCGGCCTCCTCTGGACCGACTACTGGACGGCGACGGTTGTCGCCGGTGCCGCGTTGGCCGTCGGGGCCGTTCGACGGGCCTCACGTTCAGGCGGCCCCGCGCCCGACCGGCTCCACCGTCGAGCCGCGACCGCAGCACTCGCAGCGATCGCCGCCGGAGCGGCGACGTTCGCGCTGTGGCTTCCCGTGCTGTGGTTCCAGTTGTCGAAGGCCGGCACACCGTGGGGTGACCGGGTCCGCCCGGCGACGGTGGTGACGACCGCCGTCATGGAACTGAACGGCGGCCCGACGTTGCTCGTCTTCGTCACGGTTCCCCTGCTCGTGATCGGCATCTTCGGGCGACGCGGCAACGAGCGGTCCGTCAACCTCGATTTCCACGGCAACCCCGACGCACGCGGCCCCGCCGCGACGCTCGGGGTCGGCTTCGTGCTCGCTGCGGCCCTCAGCCTCGCCACCGGCACGACGTTCGTGTCGGCTGACTCGGTCGCCTACCTCGTTCCGTACCTGTCGCTCGTCGCACTCGGCGTCGCCCGCTTCACCGGCCGCAGCCGGTGGGTGGCGATCGCGGCGGTTTCGGCGATCTCGATCGTCACCTTGTCCGCGGCGTTTGGGGATGCCCGCTCGCAGGTGCGGCCGGCGCTCGACGCGATCGCACAGACCACCGACGGCCCCGGGCTCATCGTCGCGTGCCCCGATCAGGTTGGCCCGTCGCTGTACCGCTCGGCACCACGCCGGTTCCGGGTACTCCGTTACCCCGACCTCCGCCCGGCCGACGCAATCGACTGGGTCGGCTACGACGCCAGGATGGCCAACGCCGACCCGACCAGCGTCGCGAGCGAGGTCCGGACGGCTGCCGCGGGACGGCCGGTGTTCGTCGTCATCGGACGCGGCTATCGAGGCGGTGGCGGGTGCAGCGGGCTGATCGCCGCACTCGGTGCCCAGTCCGCCGGTCGGATCATCCTCGAAGCCGACGTCGACGAGTACCGGGAGTCCATGCGCGTCTACGAGTTCCGTGCGCTCTGAGCACACCTCTTACCCGGTTCTCAGAATGATGGGTTTGACTGAACCGACGAAACATCCGAAGGTCTCCCACAAGACCATGGAGGATCCGGGCTGATGAGCCAGGACACGGAACCGACCTACCACTCGACCATCCCGCTCGGGGGCCATCCCGGCCTCGCCACCGACTCGACCCGGCAGTTGCCGACGGCCCCGCCCGCGCCGCCGTGGTGGGTGAACGAGCCCGCGGAGGCGACCCAACGGTTCTCCGCGCTGTGGCCGCCCACTTCCTCCCACGGCCCGGCGACCGCGATCCTCCCGCAGCCCGCTACCCGTACCGCGCCGTGGGGCAGCACCGAGGCGTTCCGGGCCCCGAGTCCTGCCGAGCGTGTCGGGCCGGGCGGGCCGGTGCCGCCGCTCGGGGGGTTCGGCGTGCCGCCAACCCCGCCACCCGCCACGCCTCGCCCGCAACGAGGGCCGACCGTCGCGATGGTGGCGCTCCTCGCCCTGATCGCGATCGTGGTCGGGCTGACCGCCGGAATCACCATCGACCAGGCGATCCAGCGCCACTCCGATGAGCTCGCGGATCGTGCGCTGAGCGATCGGGTGGCCCGTAACGGTGCGTCTGACCCCGCGAACCCCACCGACCCGAACACCGTCGACCCCAACACCATCGACCCCGGGAGTGGGTCCTCCGGCCAGAGCGGCCAGCCGGGGACCACCGAACCGTCGAACCCAGGTGTCGCCCCCACCGCCGAGGAGGCGCAGGACATCGCCGGCGGCATCACGCCTGCGCTGGTCAACATCAACACGCAACTCGGTTACCGGGCCGCGGCCGCAGCCGGCACCGGCATGATCCTCACCGCTGACGGCAAGGTGCTCACCAACAACCACGTGATCGACGGCTCCACCAAGATCCAGGCCACCGTCGTGGGCACCGGCAAGGTGTACGAGGCGAAGGTGCTCGGCACCGCTCCCACCCTCGACGTGGCGCTCATCCAACTCGTCGGAGCTTCCAATCTCCCGACGGTCAAGATCGACCGGAACAAGACCGTCAAGATCGGCGATCCGATCGTCGCCGCCGGCAACGCCGGGGGGAAAGGTGGCGACCCGTCCGTCGTGAGCGGCGTGGTCACCGACCTGGGCCAGACCATCACCGCCAGCGACGAGAACGGCGCCAACGTCGAGACGCTGCACAACCTCATCGAGACGAACGCCCCGATCCGGCCCGGCGACTCCGGTGGCCCGCTCATCGACAGCGCCGGCGCGGTCATCGGCATGAACACCGCCGCCGCGGCGAGCAACCAGTTCCAGACGGCGGAAAGCGTCGGCTACGCGATCCCGATCGGCGACGCGCTCGACATCGTCCGCAAGATCGAGCGAGGCGAGGAGTCCGACATCATCCACCTCGGCCTTCCCGGGATCATCGGCGTGCAGGTCATCCCCCAAGGGGGTGCCGCACTCGTGAACGGCGTGGCGGTCGACTCGCCCGCCGCCGCTGCGGGCATCCAGGCCGGTGACACCATCACCTCGATTGACGGATCGGCCGTCACGACGCCCGACTCGCTCTCCGCGCTGATGGTCAATCGCCACCCCGGCGACAAGGTGGAGGTCGGCTGGGTCACCGCGACCGGTGAGCAACGCAGCGCCCGCGTCACCCTCATGGAGGGCCCGGCGAACTGACCGGAGTCGAGCCGTCGATGAGCGATGATGCGGTGTGGCTCCCCCACCGCTCATCCTGATCCCCCCGTCGGAAGGCAAGGCGCCCGGCGGCGACGGACCGCCGTGGCGCGACGACGCGATGTCGCTCCCGCTCGGTCCTCAGCGACGGAAGGTCCTCACCGCGCTCGTCGCGGCGATGGGTGACGAGTCGGTCGATCTCGAGAAGTTGCTGGGCGTCAAGGGCGACGCCCTCCGCAGCGCGGTGCTCGCCAACCGACGGGTACGCCGAAGCCCGACTCGCCCGGCGATCGAGCGCTACACGGGTGTCCTCTACGACGCGTTGGACCTCGCTCGGATCAGCGCCCGGGACCGGCGCCGCCTCAACACGCAGGTGCTGATCGCGTCGGGAGCGTTCGGGCTCGTCGCGCCGAGCGACCCGATCCCCGACTACAAGCTGAAAATGGGTGCGACCCTGCCGGGACTCGGCAAGCTTTCGTCGATGTGGCGTCCCCACATCGACGCGATCCTGACGCCGCTGGTCGGGGGGCGAACCGTGTGGAACCTCTGGCCGAACGAGCACGCGGCTGCGTGGCGGGGCGCCGGCGCCGCCGGCCTCGAGGTCACCGTCCGATTCCTCGACGACGTCGAGTCCGACGATGGATCCCGACGGCTCGTCGCCGTCAGCCACTGGAACAAGCTGCTGAAGGGCGCCCTCGTCCGTCACGTGCTCGCCACACAGCTCGACGACCCCGCCGGCCTCGCCCGCTTCGACCACCCCCTCGGCTACCGCTACCGCCCGGATCTCGAAGAACGGGCCGGCAACCGGGTCGCCGTTGCGATGGTGGTGCGCCGATAGCCTCGCCCGCCCATGGGTGACATCTACTCGCGCGGCATCCTGTCCGACCCGATCGATCTCGACGGCGGCGATCGCGTCGCCCGCCGCACCTACCCGAAGGTCGCCGCGGTTGTCGGCCTCGATGTCGTCCACGTCGCCACCGGGTACTTCGGCGCCGTCGTCGAGTTCACCGAAGCTGCCGTCACTCTCCGCGACGACTCCGGCCGTGACCATCGCTTCCGCAATACGGCGGGTGCGTTCACCGTCGACGACCGCAACGTGCAGCTCGTGACTCCGAGTGTCCAGAAGCAACCGACCCGCACGATCACGGCGTCAGGGTCGATCTCGCTCGGCGAGGTGCCGGCGCGGGTGGCCCGCGCCAGCCGAATCCTCGTCGAGGGGATCCACGACGCCGAGCTGATCGAGAAGGTGTGGGGCGACGACCTCCGCGGAGAAGGCATCGTGGTCGAACCGATGGGCGGGATCGACGATCTCGTCACGGTGGTCCGGGGGTTCGGGCCGCGGCCGGGCCGACGGCTCGGCATCCTCGTCGACCACCTCGTGGATCGCTCCAAGGAGTCACGCCTCGCGGCGCAGGTCGACCACCCCGACGTACTGATCCGCGGACATCGCTTCATTGACGTGTGGGCGGCGGTCAATCCCCGCTTGGTCGGCCTCGACGCCTGGCCCGACGTGCCACGCGACCGTGTCTGGAAGGACGGCATCTGCGACGCCGTCGGGGCGACGGATGCCGCCGCGTTCTGGCGCACGCTGCTCGGCAAGGTCACGTCGTTCCGTGACCTCGACCCGTCGCTGGTCGGCGCCGTCGAGGAGCTGATCGACTTCGTCTGTGAGCCACCCGCCTACTGAGCGACCGCTGGCCGCCGCCCGGTCGAGCGCCGCCCGGTGACCCCAGGGTCGTCGCGGTGAGCTCAGCGGGCCGAGACGCCTCCGCCCGAGAAGATCCGATCCCGGTACCAGTCGTAGGTTCGGCGTACACCGGCTTCGAGGGTGACGGCCGGCTCGTGGCCGGTCGCACCGATGGTGCGGGTCATGTCGGGACAACGCCGTGGCGGAGAGCCGGGTGTCGTCTCACCCGGCACGATCTGCACGTCACGGCCGACCACCGAGATCAACAACTCGGCCAGCTCGCCGATGGTGACCTCCGGTGACTGCACCCCGATGTTGAACGTTCCGCCCTCACCGTTGGGGCCCAACAGCCGCACGATGTATTCGACCGCGTCGTCGATGAAACAGAACGTCCGACGATGATCCATCGAGTAGACGACGAGTTCGTCACCGTCTGACGAATCGTGGATCCGTTGGAGCAGTTGCGGCACGACGTGCGCGAGCCCCATCCGCGTGCCGTAGAAGTTGTGGGGCCGGATGATCGTGAACGGCAGGCCGGCCTGGTGAACGAGCGCCTCGCCGTAGATCTTCGACAGCATGTAGCTCGTCCGCGGATGCTCGAGGGGCGAGATGGCGAGCGGGGTCGTCTCGGGGCTCGGGATCGGCAGCTCGAAGTGCTGTTGGGTTCCTGCGTACACCTCAGAGGTGGAGGGGAACACGAAGCGTTCGAGGTGGTCCTGCGCGGCGGCGACGTCGAGCATCGTCTCGAGCATGGCGACGTTCTCGCGCAGCACGGCGGCGGGTCGGTCCAGCACGTTCTGCACGCCGAGGAGCGCCGCGAAGTGGAAGACGTGGGTGAAGTCGGTGCCCACGTCCGCGAGCGACGACGGGTCGCGGAGATCCGCGACCCGAACCGAGAACCCCGGACGGGCGGCGAGTGCTTCGAGCGTCTCGTCGCGCACCCCACGGCTGAGGTTGTCGACGAGCACCACCTCGTGGCCCTCGCCCAACAGCCGGGCGGCGAGATGCCCGCCGATGAACCCGGCACCGCCGGTGATGAGCGTCTTTGGCATCAGTCCTCCGGTCGCTGATGGTCGAGGTGGCCGCGCCCGATCGAGTGGACCTGGCAGCCGGCGGCGCGCAGCGTGCGCACCTGTTCGTCGTCGAGCACGTCGAAGCCGTCGTAGATGATCGGCCGTGCGGATCCGAGCCACGTGGTGACGTCGAGATCGCGGTAGGAACGGTGGGGTACCGCGAAGACCACCGCGTCGAACCCGTCTGCCTCGGGAACCTCGGCTGGGGTGTCCCAACCCAGCTCGTCCCAATGGGAGATCAACGGGTCTTGGGCAACCACCTCAGCGCCCGCGTCGAGCGCGGCGCGCACGAACGTCTCTGACGGCGAGTAACGGGTGTCGCCGACGTCTTGGCGATAGCTGATGCCCAGCAAGAGGATCCGGCGACCCGCCAACGACCCGCCCAGCAACTCGGCGAGCTGCTCGGCGATACGTCGCGGGCTGTCGTCGTTGGTCCGGACGGCGGCGGTGGAGAACGGGAACTCCATCGACATGCCCCACAGTTCCGACGCCGCGAGCTTCGCGAACAGCGGGTCCTTCGTGAGGCAGTACCCGCCGACGCCGAAGCCCGGGGTCCGCATGTTGGCGTGCGTCGGCCGCATCCGGATGGCGTCGACGACCTCGAAGAGATCGACGCCGACCGACTCGGCGAAGCGGCCCCATTCGTCCATCAACGCGATGGTGGTCGCGCGGAAGGTGTTCTCCATCACCTTCGCGGTCTCGGATGCGGTCGTGGACCCGACCCGCGTCAAGGGGTACTGCTCGGTGTCGATCACCGTCGTGAGGAACCGCTCCGCAGCGTCCGCCGCGGCCGGGGTGTGGCCGGCGTAGACCCGCCAGTAGTGCACGATCGACGCGAAGTAGTCGGCGCCGGGCATCACCCGCTCATAGGAGTGCGCGATGTCCACCGAGGCCGGGTCGATGCCCCGGGCGCGCAGCTCCTCAGCGAGCAGCGGCACCACGATCCGCTCGGTCGTCCCCGGCGGGACGGTTGTCTCGACGAGCACGAGCGCGCCAGGCGACACGTGTCGGCCGACCGTGCGGATGGCCGCCTCGAACCCGCCGAGTCGCAGCGTCGGCGACGCCGCCCGCCAGTCGATGTCGAGGGGAACGTCCACGACGATCACCGCCGCGTCGCCGTACACCGAGGGGTCGGTCCCGGCACGGAGGTTCCCCCGGTCGCGGGCCGCCTCCAGCGCAGCGACGAGCGCCGTGTCGGTCGTCTCGAAGGGGAAGCGGCCCTCGTTGAGCGCAGCGACCCTCGCGGAACCAGCGGCGTCGTCGAGGTCGACACCGACCACGTCGTAGCGGGGAGCGCCCGTCTCGTCGAGCGCGGAGGCGACGGCGATCGCCATGGCAGCACCGACGAACCCGAGGCCCTGCACCGCGACGGTCGGCCGATCTGTGGATCCGCTCATCGCAGCACTCCTTCGTAGAGCTCGACGTAGCGGGCGACGGTCGCCTCCACCGTGAAGCGCTCCAGAGCAACCTTCCGCGCCGCGGCGCCCAGACGCTCGCGTCGCGCGGGCTCCGAGAGCAGATCACCGATGGCCTTCGCCAACGCCGCGGGATCCTCCGGCGGAACAATCACGCCGGTCACCCCGTCGTCGAGTTCCTCGCGGATCGCTCCGATGTCGGTGGCGACGATTCCGACACCGGCGAGCATCGCCTCCATGATCGAAACCGGCAGCCCTTCGTCACGCGACGGCAGCACGAACAGGTCGAACCCGGCGATCAGGTCGGCGGCGCGTTCGTCCCACGACAACTGGCGGAACTCCACGCGGTCGCCGAGGCCCAGCTGAGCGGCGAGCTCGATGAGCCGCTCGCGTTCTTCACCGTCGCCGATCTGCACGAGCCGCACCTCGGCGGGCAGCAACGCCATCGCCTCGAGCAACACGTCGACGCCCTTGACGCGCTGGTGACGACCGATGTGCAACACGACCGGACCGTCGCCATCGACACGGGGAACATCGCGGCGCACGTCGGGGACACCGTGATAGAGCGTCCCCACCGAGCCGCGACGCAGTTTCGCGAGCTCCTCGATGCGACGGGCGGTCGCCTCACCAACCGCCACGTGCGCGCTCACCCGCGGCGAGGTGAAGCGCTTCAACAACGTCGAGGTCGACGACCACGTGTCCACCGGAGAGTTCTCGACCACAACGGTGGGAGCGCGGCCCTTCAACACCGCGACGAACAGCGCCCACTGACACGACGACATCATCCCGAGGTTGAAGTGGAGGATGTCGGGCGCCATGCGCTTGAACGCCTTGGCATGCGCCAACATCGGTCCGATGTCCCGCCGATCCGAGATTGCCGGGAGGATCTCGGTCGACGCGGAGGGTCGGTGGGCCGCCAGCCACTCGACCACGTCGGGCGAGGGGCCCGCGACGGTGATCTCGAATCGGTCGGGCAGATTCGCGAGCACCTGACTCAAGGTCATCTCGGCCCCACCTCGGTAGGGCGCATCGGTGTAGACGACCACCCGCACCGGGCGCTCGTCGCGATCGTTCACGTGGCCGGGAGGAGCTTCGGCCGGAGCGCCTCCCATTCCTCGTTCGCCGTGTCGTAGTCGTCAGGGCGACCGATGTCGAGCCAGTAGCCGTCGAAGGGGTGAACTCGGGGCAGCTCATCGCCCGCTGCGAGCAGGTCCAAGATGAGCTCGTCGAAACCGAGCGGCTCGCCCGGCGGATAGCGGCGGAGCGTCTCGCGCGAGAGCGCGTAGATGCCCATCGACACCGAGAACGACTCGACTGGCTTCTCGCGGAAGGCGACGATCCGGTCGTCGTGGTCGCCGCCGATCTCGAGCACTCCGAAGTCGATCTTGACGGTCCGGGAGTAGGTCGACACGGTGATCGGCGCACCCGAGGCGACGTGTCCGGCGAGGAGGCCGGCGTAGTCCAAGTCGGTGAGCACGTCGCCGTTCATCACCAAGAAGTGCTCGGCGACGTCGTCGAGGTGGGCGACGATCGGACCCATCGTGCCCAGTGGTTGGTCTTCGTCCCAGTAGCGGATCGCTAGACCCCACTGCGAGCCGTCTCCGCAATAGGCCCGGATGAGCTGGCCGAGGTGCCCGATCGCGATCGTGACGGTGTCGAAGCCCGCGGCGCGCAATTGTCGGAGCACCACCTCCAAGATCGCGTACTCGTCGCCAATGGGCACGAGCGGCTTCGGGAAGGCGGTGGTGTAGGGCCGGAGCCGGACCCCTCGTCCGCCAGCAAGGATCACCGCGTGCATCGTCGCGATTGTAGAGGTGTCCCCGACGAATCCCTCAGCCCTCTGCCGCGGCGAGCCGACGCTCGCGCCGCAACAACGAACGGCGCTTGGCGTCCACCGCCGCTGCCACCACCAGGCCCCGCACCCCGATTCCGCCGATCGAACGCCGGATGATCCGCTTCGCCGACGCCCATTCGGCCTTGTACGACTCATTTCCGCGGAGCAGGTCGAACTCGGTCGCACCGTCGGCGATCGCGTCCCGCAGGACGGCCGCCTTGAGCACCGTGCCCGATGCCCGAAGCTCGTGGTCTTCGAGACGGCCCGCCTGGTAGAAGCCGGCGCGGGTTCCTGCCCAGAGTTCGAGTTCGATCGCGACCACCCGCCCGTGCTCGTCGACCAGATCCGTGAAGCGGACCTCACCGCTCGAAGCGCCGGCGCGGATCGCGTCGGCGAATGCCGGCCACGCGTCGAGGAAGCCCGAGGTCTCACCCCAACGCGTGTCGTGGAGGCGACGCAGATCTTCGAGTGCGCTCTCGACCGCGCCCACATCCACGACGTCGCGTCGTCGGGGCCGGATCCCGCCACGCTCGAGTCGTTTCGTCGCGCGTTTGATCGTCGAACGCACCTGACCCGGCCGCTGCGCGAGGTACTCCTCCCACGTCGGAGGGAGCGGGGCGTAGGGAGCCACGGAATGGATGACGGTGAGCGAGGTCGCCGGCATCGCGTCGATGATCCACGCGGAGTCCGCGAGTCCGACCAGATCGATCACCTGGGGTCCACCCGAGCGCAGCCAGCGGCCGACCACCTCAACGACGTCACCAACTCGACCGGGGACCGCGACGAGATCCAGATGATCGGGCGCCAGTGGCCCGTCACCCAGCATCCCCACGGCGGCACAGCCTCGTCGTCGTGTGAGCTGAAACGCGGCGCCGCCCACGAGGACGTCACCCTCAACCGCCAGCACGAACGCCGGCTCCCCGACCGCGACACTGCCGAGCCACCACGAGCGGAGGAACGGGGTGGGCAGTGGCGAGAGGTCCACGAGGGCGTCCCACTGCGTCGCCCACGTGCCCAACTCGGCGACCACGAGCATGCGAGGGGCACTCATCGTTCCGCCCGCCAGAGGTCCACCGCGACCACGAGCCGTTCGAGCATCTCGTCGAGGATCGCGGTCGACGTCGAAATCGTCATCCGCACAAAGCCCTCCCCGCCCGGCCCGAACGACGTGCCGTCCGCAACGCGCACGAGAGCCCGCTCGGTGACGAAGTCACCGGGCCGGTCCCCGAGCGCGAGCGGCCGGAGATCGAGCCACAACATGAACCCCGCCTGGGGCGCGACCACGTCGAGCTCTGGCAGTTGGGCACCGAGGAACGCGAGGGCCCTGTCGCGACGCTCGGTGATCGAGGCTCGGAAGGCGTCGAGCCACTCGTCGCCGTGCCGCCACGCGGCGATGGTCGCGACGAACCCGAGGTTGGAAACCTGCCCGATCTGCGCCGGGGAGACCTGTCGCATCGGATCGAGCGCGGAGCCCGCTCCGAGGTGCGCCACCGCACAGCGGACCCCTCCGAGGTTGTGGCTCTTGGCGGCGGAGGTGATGGTGACGGTCCGCGCCGCGATGTCGTCGCTCAGCGAGGCGAACGGAACGTGCGCACGGCCATCGAGGGTGAGGTCGGCGAACATCTCATCGGCGACAACGATCAGATCGCGTTCATCGACAACGGCGGCGAGTTCCTCGAGTTCAGATCTGCTCCACACCCGACCGGTCGGGTTGTGGGGGTTGACCAGCAGCAACAACCGCGCCCCGGCATCGGCGCCTGCGACGACGTCGTCGATCCTGCTCGACCACCCGAGCGAACTCCGATGCCACGGCAACGGCCAGGTGGTGCGTCCCAGCGCGCGGATCTCCTCCTCGAGCGCCCCGTAACACGGGGTGTGGATCATCACCGGCTCGGCGGGCCGGCTCAGCCGGTCGATCGCGAACGAGACGGGCTGCACGACGTCGGTGTAGGCAACAACGTCGTCAGGCTCGATCCGCCAACCATGGCGAGCCTCCACGTGTGCCGCGAACGCCTCCGCGAGCTGTCCCGGCGCCTCATCGGGCGGGTAGGTGAGCTCGCCCGCGCGCAGCATCCGGTCGAGCGCTTCGAGGATGACGGGTGCCACCTCGGCGTCGCTCTCTGCGATCCACGCCGGGAGCACCGGCGCTTCGAGGCCACCCCACTTCAGCCCCCACCCTGCCCGTAGCCCCTCGGCGTCGACCGTCGCGAGCGGGTCGCTCACGCCTGCTCACCCAAGATGCGTCCGTCGACCACATCGGTGAACATCATGCGAGCGAACATCCCGTAATCGGGGCCGCAGCGCAAGTGATGGCCACCGTCGATGCTCAGACACACCCCCGTGATCCACGAAGACTCCGGGCCACACAGGAACCGGATGGCGGGAGCGACGTCGTCCACGGTGCCGAACCGCGACAGCGGCATGTTTCGGAGGTAGCTCAGCCCGACCTCATCCTCGGGCGTGATCATCGCGACGAGGTCGGTGGCGACGATTCCCGGGTTGACGGCGTTGACCCGCACGCCGACGGCTCCAAGCTCATCCGCCGTGGTCCGAACGAGCATGTCGACGCCCGCTTTCGCTGCGTTGTAGGGCGCCATGAAGCGGTGGGTGACGTTCGACGCGATCGACGAGACGGCCACCATCGCGCCGCCGCCCGCCTCCGCGATCGCAGCGCCCGCATGCTTGAACGTGAGGAACACGCCCGTGAGCGATACCGAGATCACCCGCTGCCACTCGTCGATGCTGGTCGCGACGACTGGCCCGACGGTGCCGTCACCCGCGGCGGCGACACAGATTTCGAGGGTTCCGCTGCGTGCGGATGCCGCCGCCACCGCCGCTTCGACCTGCGCCTCGTCGGTGACGTCGCCGGCGAACACGTCGACGGACGCGTCATCTCGGAGCTCCCGGAGGGACCCAGCGGCGGCTTCGAGCTTCGTGGCCGTCCGCCCCATCAGGGTGACGGCGGCTCCCGAGCGAACCAACTCGGCCGCCGCAGCGAGACCGATCCCGCTTCCGCCTCCGGTGACCAACGCCGATCGGCCTGCGAGTGGCAGTTCTCCCACGGTCCCTCCTTGGGTGGCCCGCCGGATGCGGACGCAGTGTCGGGACCCTAGGCCGTCATGCTGCGATGATCCGACGGTGCGACACCACGGTTGGACCCTCGGCGCGTTCGCCGCTCGCGCCGCGAGCTCGCGCAGCAGCGGCGTGTCGCGCGCCGAGAACCTGCGAGGATCGCGTCAGTGAACCGCGACCGTCGCCTCGTCAGGGCGCTAGGCCGTCTCGCCGACCGTGTCGACAGCGCTCGTATCGCAAGCGGAAACGCCCACCGCCCGGGCGTCGTTGCACGCAGCTGGGCGAGCCTGAAGCTGGTGGTGTGTTCACTGCTCGCTCCCCCCGCGATCGTCGTGGTCGCCTGGAGGGCGGCGGCGAACCACCTGCGAGCGAAGCGGGTGATGGAAGGCCTCGCCGAGTTCATCGGCCGCCTCGACGGAACGTCGGCGAGTTCGCGGCTCGGCCGGATCACCACCCTCGACGCGGCGACCCCGCTCGTGATCACGTCGGACCTGCACCGTTGCATCGCAGGTCGCCTCGACCTCGTCGGGGCACAGGACGACCGGGCGCTGTATGTCGCCATGCTCGACTGGTACGGGGCTCAGGGACTCACGCTGATCGAGAACGGCGACGTCGAGGACTTCTGGATGGTCGGCGGTTCCACGTGGGGGGCGGTCTACGACATCCTTCGGCTGAGCGGCGCGGCCCTGGTCGGCCGGCTCGGCGACGAGCTCCGCCAGGCCACCTACGCCGAGCACCTCGATCGCATCGTGTCGAACAACCGTGCCGTCTACCAACGGATCACCGAGCACTTCGGCAACCACGGTCGGTACTTCCGCACCATCGGGAACCACGACGACGTGTACGAGGACGGGCGCCTCGTGAACGCGTTGGCGCGGTACGTCGGCGGTCTCCGGATGAGCAGTTGGATCGTGCTGCGGAACGACTCGCACGTCGAAGCGGTCATCACGCACGGCAACGTCGCCGACGGCTGGAACGCCCCGGGCCGGGCGACGTTGGGGAAGCTGTCGAGTTGGATCGCGGACATGGTTCGCGACGCACCCATTCCCGTCACCCCCGACGACCTCGCACCACCGGCGCGAACCCGCGAACTGCTGGGAGGGAGACGACGCAACGGCCTGAAGCGAGTGAACCAGCGCTTCGGCGCAAGCTCCTCCTACGACAGCCTCGACGAGGAGTTGCTCTTCGACGCGCTCGGTGGTGCCGCAACGGTCGGCCCGTGGATTCTCATGGGTCACACCCATTTCCCGGTGCTCCAGCCAGCGTCGGACACCGGAGCGAGGTGGTGGCGCTACGCCAACTCCGGCCATGGCCTCGGGTCGGGACTGATCACCGCCATCGAGTGGCCGGGCGACGAGCCCGCGCCGCGGGCACCCCGCCTGGTCGCATGGGTTTGGGGCGACCACCCCGAGTGGGCCGAGTTGGTGGCGGGATCGCCACCGACGACACATTCGGAGGGTCGCCCCGTCGCACGGGTCGAGCTGATGCCGACTCCTGGCGGGCGGCGCCTGGTGACCGCCCGACGGGGTTCAGGCCGCCGGATGGAGCATGCGGTGCAGGGTCAGTAGGTCAACGAACGCACCGGCCACGTCCGCATGTACGGCGTCCCAGGTGGCACGGGTTCCGGCCGGATCTGCGTTGAAGCTCTCCGGGGAGACCGATGCGATCTTCGCCGTTGCGTCCTGCAACCGGGCACCGGCCGAGGCGAGCAGCGCTTCTTCTTCGGTGGTGTCCGCCCCACCGTCGTGGGCTGCGGCGACCTGCGCCGAGAGGGAGTCGCTGAAGTTCCCGAGGGCATCCACCATCGCGCTGTAGCGAACCTGCGGCGCGTACACCGCGAAGATCCGGAGGTCGACGAAGATCGAACTGCACGCCTGGGCGAGCGCCGCACGCGTGGTGGCGGTGTTCACGGCGGGTCGGTACATGCCGTTGAGGACGGCGATGGTCTCGTTGATCCCGGCGATCATCGGGGCCTTCTGCGCTTCGCTGAGGCGGCGGGTGGCGCTGATGCGGGCTTCGAGATTCGCGAGCGTCGCAACCCGGTTATCGATCTTGCGGTTGCACTCGTGGCGCACCGCAGCCATGGTGCGTCGGGGGACACGGGTGACGCTCGCGCCGGCCGCACCGGCCGGAACGGCGAGCGCGACCGCAGCGGCAACCGCGGCGGTGGCGATTCGGATGGTTCGCTTCATCTGAGGGGCTCCTGTCCTGCCGACGGCGTTTCCATCGGTCACTGACGTTGTCGCCCCCAGATGTGATGAGTGTGTGAGGCGCCGGTGAGGCCCGTATCAGGGCAGCGGCTCGAGATTCGCGAACGCACGGGCTCGGTCGATGCCCGCCTGGCGCTCGTCGGTCGTCGCTGCTCCGACGAGGCGGTAGTCCGCCGCGAACTCCGGGCGGACCTCCCCGTTGTCATCGACCAGCCACACCATCGCGAGCCGCCGGGGGACCGACACGACCCCGGGTGCCTCGTAGGTGCCGAAGACGTGGTCCCACAGCGGGATGGTCACGCCGTGGTTCGAGAGGGGGTGGCCGAAGTGGTGGTGGAAGTGATGGATGCGAAGCCACCGCTCCCAACGGTTCCGCGGCGCTCGCAGGTGCGCCATCGCGTGGTGGTACTCGTAGAAGAAATAGCCGGCGATCCACCCGACGCCGAACCCGATTCCCGCCGCCGGTGACACGACCGCACCCGCCGCCCAACCCCACCCGACGCCGGTGAGGACCACACCCAACCAGGCCAACAGGATCATGGCGTCGAAGCGCCAGCCCGATGTCACATGGTGGTTGAGGTGCTCGCGCGAACCGATGCCCCAGCCGCGGAGCTCGTGGAATGCCCAACGGTGCAGCACGTACTCGAACAGGCACCACCAGAACGCCCCGGCCGCCCCCGCTGCAACGATGATCAACAGCGTCATAGAGGCATCGTACGAAACGTGAACGTGTTTCACAATAGGAAATAGGCCGAATTGCACGTTGACACGAGGGCCCCGCGCGTCGTACACCACTATTCCTACTGATTTGGTGGAGTATGACGGCGGGCGCCGTACTCCGGAGGTGTCGTGTCCTTCGATCCTGGACTCATTGTCGGCGGCTTGCTCGGCGGCTTTCTCATCGGCCTGACCGGCATGGGCGGCGGGGCGTTGCTCACGCCGATGCTCATGTTCGTCTTCCACGTCAACCCCGTGACCGCTGTGGGCAGCGACCTCGTGGCGTCGCTGGTGATGAAGCCGGTCGGCGGAGCGGTCCACTGGCGAACTCGAACGGTCCGCACCGACATCGTCCGCTGGTTGTGTCTCGGGTCGGTTCCCGGGGCATTCCTCGGCGTCGGCATGTTGCGGGTCCTGTCCTCGGAGACCGCAGATCACGCCGTCAAGGTCCTCCTCGGCGCAGCGCTGGTCGCGACCGCGATCGTCATGCTGATCCGCGACCGGCTCAACCGTCGCCGGGCGGCAGTTGTCGGCGCTGAGGTGGCAACGTCTTCACCAGCGAAGGACCTCCGACCGGCGGCAACCTTCGCGCTGGGCCTGATCGGCGGCATCGTCGTGGGCTTCACGTCGGTCGGCTCCGGGTCGCTCATGATCGTGGTGCTGTCCCTGCTCTACCCGCGCCTCTCCCGTGCGGAGCTCGTCGGAACCGACCTGGTCCAGGCCGTCCCGCTCGTCGCGGCGGCGGCGATCGGTCACCTCCTGTTGGGTGAGGTGGCGTTCGGGCTCACCGCCGCGCTGCTCGTCGGCGGCCTGCCCGGCGTCTTCCTCGGAGCCCGGCTCTCCTCGACCAGCGCGACGGCAATGGTCCGCCTTGCGATGCCCGCGGTGCTGGTGGTCAGCGGGCTGAAGATGCTCAACGTCTTCTGAGTGCCTCGCCGGCGTCGTCTGCGGCGTTTACAGCCGCCAGTCGACCGGCTCCCGTCCGTGCGCCTCGAGCGCCCGGTTCGCCTGGGAGAAGGGGCGGGAACCGAAGAACCCGTTGTGGGCGGAGAGCGGCGAGGGGTGGGCGGACTCGATCACGGTGTGGCGCTCCGCGTCGATCAGTGCCCGCTTCCGTCGCGCAAAGGCCCCCCACAGGATGAACACGACGTGGTCGGGTTTGTCGCTGACCGCCCGAATCACGGCGTCGGTGAAACGCTCCCAACCCTTGCCCTGGTGAGAGGCCGCCTGGCGGGCGCGCACGGTCAGGGTTGCGTTCAACAGCAGCACTCCCTGCCGGGCCCACGGCTCGAGACAGCCCGTCGCCGGCACGTCGATGCCGAGATCGGTGTGCAGTTCCTTGAAGATGTTCACCAACGACGGCGGCGGCGAAACCCCGTCACGGACCGAGAAGCACAGGCCGTGTGCCTGGCCGGCGCCGTGGTAGGGGTCCTGGCCCAAGATGACCACCTTGACCGACGCGTACGGCGTCAGGTGGAGTGCCGCGAACTCCTCGTGTGGCTCGGGGTAGACGGTGTGGTGTGAGCGTTCTGCTCTGACGAAGCTCCGGAGCTCTGCGAAGTACGGCTGGTCGAGTTCCGCGCGTAGGACCGGGTTCCAGTCGGTGACACCCACGAGTGGATCCTGCCACTCCGATGCTCGCCTCAGCTCACGGGACCGTCCAGGTCGGGCCGGACGCGAGCACCGCAGCCAGGTCGCCCGGCCCCTGGCGTTCGACCGCGGCGTCGACCTGCGCCGCGACCTCCACCTCATAGACCGGTCGATCGACGTCGCGGAACACGCCGATGGGCGTCGGCATGTGAGGACCGGTCGACAGCCGCGACAGCGAGAAGGCAAGCGTCGGATCCGGACGGTGCTCGTCGTGGATCAACAGGCCGTCCTCGCCGACATCAGCCACCTCACACACATACGGCTCCCCGAATCGGTTCACCGCCACGCCGTGAGCACCATCCGCGCCGAAACGGATCGGTTCGCCGTGCCGAAGCGGGATGAGCATGTCGGGGCGGGCGTCCTTCTTGAGGATCGCGTCGAACGCGCCGTCGTTGAAGACGTTGCAGTTCTGGTACACCTCGACGAACGCTGCGCCGCGATGCTCGTGCGCCCGGCGGAACGTCTCCATCATGTGCTTGCGGTCCATGTCATGGGTACGTGCGACGAAGCTCGCCTCGGAGCCGATCGCCACCGAGATGGGGTTGAAGGGGTGATCGATCGAGCCGAACGGCGTCGACTTGGTCACCTTCCCCTGCTCCGAGGTCGGTGAGTACTGGCCCTTGGTCAACCCGTAGATCTGGTTGTTGAACATCAGGATCTTGATGTTCACATTCCGGCGCAGCGCGTGGATCAGGTGGTTCCCGCCGATGGACAGCATGTCGCCGTCACCGCCGATCACCCACACGTGCAGATCGGGCTGCGTCATCGCGACGCCGGTCGCCAGCGCGGGGGCCCGGCCGTGGATCGAGTGCACCCCGTAGGTGTTCATGTAGTACGGCAATCGAGCCGCGCAGCCGATGCCCGAGACGAACACGGTGTCGTGCGGCTGCATGCCGATCTCGGGAAACACGCTCTGCAGCGCCGCGAGGATGCTGTAGTCACCGCAGCCCGGACACCACCGGACCTCTTGATCGGACTCGAAGTCCTTTCGCGTGAGCGTCACGCCGGCCGTCTCGTTCATCGCCGAATCTCCTCGAGCATCCGGGCCTCCATCTCCGCAGCACGGAACGGGACGCCTCGAACCTTCGTGTAACTGCGAACGTCGACGAGGTACCGGCCTCGCAACAACATCGCCAACTGACCCAGGTTCATCTCCGGGCACAGCACCTTGGGGTAGCGAGCGAGCACGTCGCCAAGATCCGCGGGGAACGGGTTGAGGTGGCGGAGGTGTGCGTGAGCGACCGCCTCGCCGCCTGCCCGGACGCGTCGGACGCCCGCTTTGATCGCCCCCCAGGTCGACCCCCAACCGATCACCAGCAGTTCCGCGCCGTCCTGGTGGTCCAACTCGACGCCGGGGATGTCGGCGGCGATGCCGTCGACCTTCGCCTGACGGAGATGGACCATTCGCTCGTGATTCTCCGGCTGGTAGCTGATGTTGCCGGATCCGTCTTCCTTCTCGATGCCGCCGATCCGGTGCATGAGCCCCGGCGTCCCCGGGATCGCCCAGGGTCGTGCCAGGGTGGTGGGGTCTCGCAGGTAGGGCCAGAACCCGTTGTCGTGGTTCGCCTCGGTCGCGAACGGCACCGAGATGTCGGGGAGCGCACTGAGGTCGGGGAGCCGCCACGGCTCGGCGCCGTTCGCGAGGTATCCGTCGGTCAGCAGGATGACCGGTGTGCGGTATTTCACCGCGAGACGAACTGCCTCGAAGGCCGCTGCGAAACAGTCCGACGACGAGGTGGCGGCAACCACCGGCACCGGTGACTCACCGTGGCGGCCGTAGAGCGCCAGCAGCAGGTCGGTCTGCTCGGTCTTGGTCGGCATCCCCGTCGAGGGCCCCGCCCGCTGCACGTCCACGATCACCATCGGCAACTCGAGGCTGACCGCCAAGCCGATCGCCTCCGCCTTGAGATCGAGCCCCGGCCCCGACGTGCCGGTGACCGCGAGGGCCCCGGAGAACGCTGCACCCACCGCAATCGCCGCTGCCGCGATCTCGTCCTCCGCCTGCATCGTGCGCACCCCGAAGTTCTTGTGCTTCGAGAGTTCGTGGAGGATGTCGGAGGCAGGAGTGATCGGGTAGCTGGCGTAGACCATCTGCAACTTCGCCTGCTGCGCGCCGGCGATCAACCCGTAGGCCACCGCGGCGTTGCCGACGATGTTCGTGTAGGTGCCGGGCGGGAGTGATGCGGGTTCGACCTCATAGGGATGATCGAACAGCTCCGCCGTCTCGCCGAAGTTCCGCCCCGCCCGGAACGCCGCGAGGTTCGCCTCTCGAACCTGCTCCTTCTTCGCATACTTGGCTTCGATCCACTCCACGATCGGCTTCACCGGCCGCGTGTACATCCAGCAGATCAGCCCGAGCGCGAAGAAGTTCTTCGAACGTTCGGCGACGCGGGGTTTCACCTGCAGGTCGCGGGTCGCCTCGATCGTGATCGAGGTCATCGGCACCTCGTAGACCGTGAAGGCGGCGAGGGATCCGTCGTGGAGGGGGTTGTCGAGGTAGCCGGCCTTGTCGAGATCACGCTCCCCGAAGCCGTCCACGTTGACGATGACCGTGCTCCCCGGCGAGAGATCGGACAGGTTGGCCTTCAACGCGGCGGGGTTCATCGCGACCAGCACGTTGGGCCCGTCGCCCGGCGTGACGATGTCGTGATCGGAGATGTGCACCTGGAACGACGACACGCCGGCCACGGTTCCTGCCGGCGCCCGGATCTCGGCCGGATAGTTCGGCAGCGTCGCCAGGTCGTTGCCGAACGCTGCAGACAACTCGGTGAACCGGTCCCCCACGAGTTGCATGCCGTCGCCCGAATCGCCCGCGAAGCGGATCACCACCCGATCGAGCTTCGCGGCGTCCCCCTTCGTCGCGACAGCAGGTGTCTCGATGGACATGTCCGACCCCCTTGTCGGTCGCCCTATTCAGGATCTGCAGCTCACGCTATCGCCGCGAATCGCGGAAATCGGCGAGGAGGCGCTATTCGCGGCCGGTGTGACCGAAGCCACCGTGGCCACGGTCGGAGTCGCCGAGGTCGTCGACCTCGATGAGTCGAACGTGTTCCACCGCCTGGACCACCAGTTGCGCGATGCGTTCGCCACGGGTGATCTCGAAGGGTTCGGCGCGGTCGGTGTTGATGAGCAGCACCTTCAGCTCGCCGCGGTAGCCCGAATCGATGAGCCCGGGCGTGTTCAGGCAGGTGATGCCGTGCTGCAACGCCAGGCCACTTCGCGGCTGCACGAACCCTGCGTACCCCTCGGGGATCGCGACGGCAACGCCCGTCGGCACCAACGCTCGCTCACCGGGGCCGAGCACCACGTCGGTGGCGGCCCGGAGATCGAGACCGGCGTCACCCGGCTTCGCGTAGCTCGGGAGCTCTACATCGGGGTCGAGGCGGCGGACCGGCACGTCGAGCATCCGGCGATGATACGGGCGTTCAGGTCCGATCCCGGCCTCTCGTCCGGCGGGTGGGCCGCTGGTTGCCCACCGATAGGCTCCGGCGGTGCTCGTCTGGATGGACCTCGAAATGACCGGCCTCGATCACACCACCGACGTGATCGTTGAGATCGCGACGCTGGTGACCGACGACGAGTTGCAGATCATCGCGGAGGGCCCAGATCTCGTCATCGCCCAGCCGGAAGCGGCGTTGGCGACGATGGACGACGTCGTCGTCGCCATGCACACGGCGTCGGGACTCCTCGACGCGATCCGCGCGTCGACGGTCACCCTCGAGGAGGCGGGCGCAGCAACGCTCGAGTTCATCAAGCAGCACGCGCCATCACCGCGGACGGTCCCGCTGTGCGGGAACTCGATCGGAATGGACCGGCGGTTCCTCGCCGCGTACCTCCCCGAGATCGAGAACTGGCTCCACTACCGCTCGATCGATGTATCGACCATCAAGGAGCTCGCACGCCGCTGGTACCCCGGCGCCTTCGGCGGAGCACCTCGAAAGGCGACCGCGCATCGCGCGATGGATGACATCCGCGAGAGCGTCTCGGAGCTTGCCTACTGGCGCGCAGCGATTTTCGCTCCGTCGACAACCGCCTGAAGCAACCGAGCCGCCCGTCGCGGTCCACCGGCCATCGCAGCGGTAGCGGATGGCCCCACCTAGGGTCACCGGTGCCGGGGGTTGGCCCGGCCCCAACACACGGAGGTGGTGTCGTGGACGAACGGGTCCGGATCTTTCTCGCTGTCATGTGAACCCGGCGGTCACACTCGGCGCCGTCGCCAGCGGCAAGCTCGACGTCGCGCTGATTCCCGTCTACTGGTCCGGTCAGATCCTCGGCGGTCTCCTCGGCGGGGCGATTCTCCGCGCCGTCTTTGCGCTGAGTGACGGCGTCGCCGTTCCGGCCGGATTCGCCACCAACGGCTACGGCGAGCACTCGCCGCTGGGCTTCAGCCTCGGATCGGTAGCGATCGTGGAGATCGTGATGACCGCTCTGCTGATCATGGTGGTCCTGTCGACGACCCACCCGCGTTTCCCGGCCGGCTTCGGCGGTCTCGCGGCCGGCGGAACGCTGTGGTTGATCCATCTCATCTCGATTCCGGTCTCCAACACATCGGTCAACCCGGCCCGTTCACTCGCGGTGGCCCCGTTCGCCCCCGACTCCGGCTTCCAGCAGGTCTGGGCGTTTCTGCTCTTCCCGCTCATCGGTGGTGTCCTCGGCGCGTTGATCCACCGGGTGATCAGCCCGGAGGGCGCCGAGGTCACCCAGACGCCCGACATCGAGGGGAACGTCACCGGCGACTGAGGCGCCCCGGCCATCACCTACGGTTGCGAGGTGGCCGACCCGACTCCAGCCGAACGCCAAGAGAAGCAACCGGCCTCGGACGAGGTGACCGAGGTCGCCCCCGGGGTGTACCGCGCCCAGTTGCCCATCGCGTTGCCGGGTCTCGGACATGTCAACTGCTACCTGCTCGAAGACGAGCGCGGGTTCACCGCCGTCGACCCGGGAATGCCCGACCCCGACTCGTTCGCCGCGCTCTCCCACCGACTCGCGCAGCTCGGCGCCACTCCCGAGCGGATCCACACCGTGTTGGTCACCCACAGCCACCCGGACCACTTCGGCGGCGCCGGACGCCTCCGGATCCTCGCGGGAGCCGACGTGGTCGCCCACGAACGTTTCCGGTCGATTTTCGACGACACCGATGACGACCTCGTGCAGCTCCTCGACGAACGGGCACCCAAGGTCGACGAGGAGGGATTCGACCCTGTCGAGTTCGCCGGCTACCTCCTCGGCGACGGAGACATCCCCGACATCCCCGGACGTGTCACCCCGTGGGGCGGCGCGATCCCCTTTCCCGGCCGCGAGGAGATCCTCTTCATGCGGTCGTGGGACGAGCTGACGAAGCGCGGCTTTCTCACGCCGCAGCCGTCCCGGCGCGTGGCCAACAGCGAGGTCATCCGCCTCGCCCGGCGTGAGTGGGTCGTGATCCACACACCCGGCCACACCGGCGATCACATCTGCCTCCTCGACCCGGCGGGCGGCACGCTGCTGTCGGGAGACCACGTACTGCCGACGATCACCCCCCACATCTCGGGGCTTCACGCCAACGACACGCTCGCCGAGTTCTTCGACGCCCTCGACACGGTGGCGGCCATCGAGGGGGTCACGACCGTGTTGCCCGCCCACGGCCATCCGTTCTCCGACCTGCAGGGACGTGCCGCAGCGATCCGCCAGCACCACGAAGAGCGGCTCGAACTGCTCGTATCGATTGCGACGCAGATCGGTGAGGCCGACGTCGAAGCGTTCTCGCACCACCTCTTCCAGCCGCGCTCGTGGGGCGCAATGGCCGAGTCCGAGACCTACGCCCATCTCGAACACCTCCGGCTCAACGGCCGGGCACGACGACATCGTGACGGGATGAAGCTGCGCTACGTCGTCGACGCCTGAGCGCAGCTCCGACACCGGAGCGCGCAACGCCGTCGAAATAATCGCTTGACGCACCCGCGGATCCTGTGGTGATCTCCGAGCCACACGAGCCCAGAAGGGAACGAACACCGATGTTCAGCTACGCCGCACCGACGAACCGGATCGCATCCGCCGCTCGTCGCGCGGCGGGCGCTCGCGGTGGCTTCGGCTCCGTCGCTCGGGTGTGGGCAACCGACTCCACCCTCATCGACACGACCACCGTCAAGTTCTTCCACCAGTTCATGAATGTTCCGGCGGCCCGAGGAGGCCCCTGCTGAGAGCCCCGCTCACAGAAGGACACCCTCTCCGAAAGGCCGCCGGGATCTCCCGGCGGCCTTTCTGTTTCTCCCCGCCCGCTCACCCCTCGCCCAAACCACCAGGAACCACCCATGACGACCGTCACCGAACCCCTCGACAGCGCTCTCGACGAACCCGACGTCCCACCGACCCTCGCAGCGTGTTCGACGCTCACCGGGGAACTCACCCGCGTGTTCTTCTCCGACGACCTGCGTGACATCGCCCGCGCCAAGCGCATCTGCGCCACCTGCCCCGTCCTCGCGGAGTGCCTCGAAGGCGCGCTCGAGCGACGTGAACCCTGGGGCGTGTGGGGCGGCCAGCTCTTCGTCGGCGGGAAGGTCACTCTGACCAAACGCCCCCGGGGTCGACCACCGAAGACACCGCGCCCCGATGACCAACTGCCGTCTGTCCCGGTGCCCGACCGGCTCCGCTCACACCGTCTCCTCCAGGGGGTGTGAGCGGAGCCCGATGGGTTCCGTGCGGCATCGACCCGTAACCTGATGCGGCCATGGACCGCGACAACCCTCCGGCTGACTCCGCTGCGTCCAGCACCGTGACGACGTCATCGGACGCCGCCGCCACGACGCCAGCGCGTCGGCGCGAACCCGTGCTCGGGATTCGGCTGATCGTCACCGTCACGGCACTGGCGGTCGCCGCCGCGCTGACCGCCGGCTGGTGGGTCGGTTCCCGGAGTGCGGCGAAGGACTCCGTGTCGCCCGACCAACTCCTCAGCGGTGAGGCCCGCTCGAAGTCCTCGGTCACGGGTACCGCAAAGGTCGGCGCAGCGGCCCCGGCAACCTCCTTCACCTACCTCGACGGCACCAGCGGTTCGCTCGCCACCTTCTCCGGCACGCCGATCCTCCTGAACTTCTGGAGTTCGACTTGCGCGCCGTGTCTGCGTGAGATGCCAGCGCTCGAGCAGGTGGCACAGGAGCGCGCCGGCGCTCTGGTCGTCATCGGCGTCGACGTGACCGACAGCATCGATGCGGGAACCAAGATGGTCGAGCGAACCGGGGTGACCTATCCGATCGTCCGCGATCCGGACGGATCGATCATGGCGGCGTTCGGCGGGCGCCAACTCCCCCACTCGGTGATGATCGACGCCAACGGAACCGTCACGGCACTTCGTGACGGCGCCATGGACCTCCAGGAGATCCGCGACCTGGTGGGCTCCTGATGTTGGCCGCCGCCCCGTCGCCCGGCTACGCATTCGCAGCCGGCATGCTGGCGACCCTGAATCCCTGCGGGTTCACGATGCTGCCGGCGTACCTCTCCTACTACCTCGGTCGGGCGGACGAGGCCGAGGTACCCCGCTCCACGTCGATGCTGCGTGCGGTCGGCGTGGGTGCGAGCCTGACCGCCGGGTTCCTCCTCGTGTTCGGGATCATGGGGGTGATCTGGAGTTCGGTCGCGTCGACGATCGCGGAGCGGCTCCCGTGGGTCACCGCAGCGATGGGCGTCGCGGTGGTCGCCTTGGGGGTCGCGATGATCTTCGGCTTCGAGCCGGTGGTGCGCCTCCCGAAGCTCACGACGGGCAAAGGCGGCCAGGAGGCGTGGTCGACGTTCCTCTTCGGCGTGTCCTACGCGGTCGCCTCGCTGAGCTGCACGATCCCTGTGTTCACCACCGTCTTGTCGACCAGCTTCTCGGAGAGTTTCCTCGGCGGTGTCGGGACCTTCCTCACGTTCGGCCTCGGGATGGGTTCGGTCGTGACGGTGCTCACCGTCGCGGTCGCGTCGACCCGCGAGGGCCTCGTCCGGTGGATGCGTTCGATCGTCCCGCATTTCGGGCGGATCAGTGGCGTCCTGCTCGTCGTGACCGGCGCCGTGGTCGCGTACTACGGGTGGGCCGAGCACCAACAGCTGAACCTCCGCACCCGCGGCACGGGCTTGGCCACTGCGCTGCAGGACGCACAGTCGTGGCTCGGCGACCGCATCGACGACGTCGGCGCGGTGTGGCTCGGGATCGCGTTCCTCGTCATCGTGGCGGGCGTCGTGGGTCTCTCGGTCACGAGATCCTCGGGACGGCGCGAGACTCCTTCCTCGTGACCTCTTACGCGGCGGCGATCGACACACACTTCCCGAACGCGATGAGCGTTCCCGACTTCCTCTCCGAGGTCACCGAGACGGTCGGGCAGCTCGGGATCGTGGCCGAACGGACCCTCGCACTCGTCAGCATCTGCCGGGATGAGCTCACGACCGACTTCTTCCACGCCGTCGAAACCGAGTGGGGCTCCTCGTTCACCCTGGCAGGCCTCGGCGGCGTTCCCGCCCTGGGCCGAACCGGATGGCAAGCCGCGCTGGCACACATTCCCGAAACGGCGGGTCGCGGCGCCCTGCTGGTCTTCGGCTGTCCGCACATCGGGATCGAGGAGGACGGCTCCATCGGGTTCACCATCCGAGACGGCCAAACGAGACCGACCGCGACCTGCGGCGCGTTGAGCGCGATCCTCGCCCAGTCGCAAGCCGGCGAGCTTCCCACCGCGGTCGACCCCGACGACTACGAGGCCACCTCCTTGGCGTTGCGCCTCGTCGACCCCCAACTCCCGCCGTCCGGCCTCGTTGAGCTCACGATGGCGGCACTCGACGCGATCGAGGTGGACTTGTGGAAGGCGATCGACGAGGCGGCGGTCTGGCGTGACCACGACGTCGCGGTGTTCTGCGGCGTGCAGATCCACGGCCATGACCACGACGACCGGATCTGGCCCCGTGACGCCTGGTACTGCGGTGCTGACGGACACCGTCGACGCCTCCGTCTCGGCGCCGCCCACCCGAACGCGCTCGATCTCGACGCGCCCGTCGCCTAAGGCGCGAGTCGTTCGATCACCCAACCGTCTCCGGCCCGTCGGTAGCGGAGCCGATCGTGGAGCCGATCCGCACGTCCCTGCCACAGTTCGATCGTCGCCGGGATCACGCGGAACCCGCCCCAATGCGGCGGCCGCGGCACCGCGGCACCGGCGAAGCGCGCCTCGGTCTCTGTCACCGCGTCGTCGAGCACATCCCGGCTCACGATGACCTCCGACTGCGGCGAGGCCCACGCCCCGAGTTGACTCCCCCGAGGCCGGCTGGCGAAGTAGTCGTCACAGGTCGCGTCGTCGAGGCGTTCCGCAACACCGTCGACGCGGATCTGACGCTGCAAACCGAGCCACGAGAACAGCAATGCACAGTTCGGGTTCCCCGCGAGGTCACGGCCCTTGTGCGACGTGAAGTTCGTGTAGAAGACGAACCCGTGGTCGAGGCCGCGGAGCAACACGTTGCGCGCAGACGGCCGGCCGGCATCGTCCACCGTCGAGACCGCCATCGCGGTCGGCTCGTCGACACCCGCCGCAGCGGCATCGTCGAGCCATCGTGTGACCGCGACGAACGGATCGTCACCAACGTCCGCCTCGTCGAGGCGGCCCCGTGTGTAGTCGGTGTGCGCCGGGGGCTTCACGACCGGCTCACTCCCCGATCCGCTCCAGCCCGCGCATGTACGGTTGAAGCACCTCGGGGATCACGATGCTGCCGTCGGGTTGGCGGTGGGTCTCGACCAGCGCAGCCCAGACCCTCGGCACCGCGAGCGCCGATCCGTTGAGGGTGTGGCAGATCTGCGTGCCGCCGCCCGCTTGGGGGCGGTAGCGGATGTTCGCCCGCCGAGCCTGATAGTCGGAGAACCACGACACCGAACTGCATTCGAGGTACCGGTCCACTCCCGGCGCGTACGCCTCGAGGTCGAAGGTCCGTGCAGAGGATGCACCGAGGTCGCCGGCGCAAAGATCGAGGACCCGATACGACAGCCCCAGCTCCACGAGCAGCGACTCGGCCCGTCGCAACAGTTCGGCATGAAGCTCCGCCGAGTCCTCGGGGGTCGAATACGCGAGGATCTCGACCTTGTCGAACTCGTGGACCCGCAGCAGGCCACGGGTGTCCTTACCGGCAGAGCCCGCTTCGCGCCGGAAGCAACTGGTGTGCGCCATGAAGCGCATCGGCAGGTCGGCACCGTCGAGGATCTCGCCACGGGCGAGCGAGGTGAGCGGCACCTCTGCGGTGGGAATCGCCCAGAGGTCGTCCCGCTCCACGTGGTAGGCGTCCTCCTCGAACTTCGGGAGGTGGCCGGTGGACACCATCGTCTCGGTGCGCACCAGCATCGGCGGGCGGATCTCCTCGAACAGATCGGCGTTGCGGTCGAGTGCAAGTTGACACAACGCCCGGACGAGGGTCGCTCCCGCACGTCGGTACATGACGAACATCGAGCCGGAGAGCTTCGCCCCGCGGGTCAGGTCCAGCAGGCCGAACTGCTCTCCGATCTCCCAGTGGGGCACACGCTGGTGAGCTTCGAAACTCGCCGGGTCGGCTCCCTCGACCCGAACGACCACGTTCTGGTCCTCGTCGAGACCGTCGGGGGCGTCCGGCGACGGAAGGTTCGGGATGACCAGCAGCAGCTCGGTCAGCCGCGCGGAGGCCTCATCAGCGGCGTGATCGAGCCGCTTCTCCTCTTCGCCGAGGGCGCGGCTCTCGGCCTGGAGTTCCCCTGCCTCCTCACGGCGACCGTCACGGTGGAGTTGACCGACCTCGTGGGAGATCGTGCGGATGCGGGCCCGGATGTCGTCCCGGCCGGCGCTGAGGCGTCGCACTTCGGCGTCGAGCGCCACCACCTCATCGACGATCGCCGGGTCCTCACCGCGTCGGGCGAGGCCGGCGCGGACGACGTCTGGTTCAGTGCGGAAGCGCCGGACATCGAGCATGGATCGCCACGGTAGTGCCGGAGTGTCGGCCGCCCCGTCACGGCAGATAGCGTCGCTCCCCGGCGTCGCACGCGAGGAGGTGCCGTTGCCTGCAGTAGAGGTCGATTCGCTCTCGGTGCGTTACGGCGACGTGGTCGCCGTCGACTCCGTCTCGTTCACGGCGGAGGCCGCCGAGGTGACCGTCGTGCTCGGCCCCAACGGGGCCGGCAAAACGTCGACGCTCGAGTGCCTCGAGGGATACCGGCGACCCTCCGCGGGAACGGCGACGGTCTGCGGCCTCGACCCGATCCGCGATCACGGTGAGCTGGTCCGCCGGATTGGCGTCATGTTGCAGGCGGGTGGGGTCTACACCTGGGCCCGGCCACCCGAGGTGCTGCGGTTGTTCGCCGCCTACTACGCCGATCCGCTCGATCCCGACGAGCTCCTCGACCGAGTGGGCCTCCAGCATCGTCGCACGTCCTCGTGGCGATCCCTTTCGGGAGGCGAGCAACAGCGGTTGTCGTTGGCCATGGCTCTGATCGGCCGTCCCGAGGTCGCCTTCCTCGACGAACCGACCGCCGGCGTCGACCTCCAGGGCAAGCAGCTCATCCGATCCCTCATCGACGAACTCCGCTCCGACGGTGTGGCGGTCGTGCTGAGCACGCACGACCTCGACGAGGCGGAGAGTCTGGCGGACCGGATCGTGATCATCGACCACGGGCGGGTCGTCGCGAACGGATCGCCGCGGGATCTCCTGGCGAGCGGGGAACCTGACGACTTCGAGTTCCGAGCCGCGATCGGTCTCGACACCGCGGATCTCGGCACGCGTCTCGACGCCCCCGTCGCCGAAGAGAGCCCCGGCGTCTATCGGGTTCACGAGCGACCGACACCCGCGAAGATCGTCGAGCTCACCCGGTGGCTGGCCGATCAGGGGGAGCTCATCGGCGACCTCCGCGCCGGCCGTCAGCGCCTCGACGAGTTGTTCCAACGCCTGACGGGTGAACGCTCACCGGCGGAGCAGCGGGGACGACCGAGCTCCCGGCGGCAGGGGGCGGCATGAGCGCGATCGTGGCGCAGGCCCGCATGGAGCTGCGGCTCGCCTTCCGGCAGGGCGAGCAGCTCATCGTGGCGATCGGAATCCCGCTCGGGATCCTCGTCTTCTTCGCGAACGTCGACGTCTTGCCGAAGGGCAAGATCGCCCGACCGGTCGACTTCCTCACTCCCGCGGTGCTCGCCCTCGCCGTGATGTCCTCCGCGATGGTCTCGCTCGGGATCGGGACCGGCTTCGAGCGCTACTACGGGGTCCTGAAACGGCTCGGCGCGACCCCGCTCGGGCGCCCCCGACTCGTCGCGGCGAAGGCGCTCACGGTGGTGGTGATCGAGATCCTCCAGTTCGCCGCCCTCATCGTGGCCGGCGTGTTGCTGGGGTGGTCTCCCGGTGCCGGTTGGATCGCAGCCCTCGGTGCGGCGCTGCTCGGTACGGCAGCGTTCGCTGGCCTCGGCCTCCTCCTCGCGGGCACCCTTTCGGGGCCGCTGAACCTGGCGGTCTGCAACGGCCTGTATCTGGTGTTGCTGATCACGGGCGGGATGATGGTTCCCTTCGAGAAGCTTCCCCACGCCCTACGGGCCGTGGCCGAGCTGCTCCCTGCGGCGGCCCTCTCCGACGCGATGATCGGGTCGCTCACGCCTGGCCAGAGCGTGCACGCCGGCTCGTGGGCGGTCCTTGCGGTGTGGGCCGTCGCGATGCCTGCGCTCGCTGCGTGGCGTTTCCGCTGGGAGCCCTGACCGCCCGGCGAGCGGCTCGATCGCCGCTCAGCGGCCTGCGGCCCCGGCGGGATCGGACGGGCCGGGCACCTCGGAGGAAGACCCGGCTGACGGAGGCGCCGAGACGACGAGCTTGCCGCGGAACTTCGAGCCGCGGTTGCGATCCGCGGCACCGAGCCAGTGCAGCATCATTGCGATGATGATCGCCCAGAGGTAAGCGCCCTCGATCACCTTCATGACCACACCCGCGTACTGCTGGTCATCGAGCACCGAGATCCCCCAGAGGCGAGGGCCGTGGTCGTACGCCTTGTAGAGCACCGAGTCGGACGCTGTGAGGAAGGCGGCTGGAATCGTCGGAACGACCGACATCAGAAAGACATAGGCCATCTTGCCGGGAGGCGACATGTGCAGCTCGCGGAACGGACCGCACACCGGCACCCACAACAACAACGCCGTCCCGAAGATGAGGACGTGCATCAGGTAGTGGAACGGGCCGTTCTCCACGGAGAGATTGACGATCCCGCTCCAGTGGCTCGCTGCGGCCATGATGTTGTAGCCGATCGCCGCCGGCAGCGGCCGAGCGAGACGGTGGAACCACCGGTTCACCCTGCCGTTCCCGAGGATGAAACGGCCGAGCCACTCCGGTGTCGCGAGCAGCATCACCGGCGGGACAACCACCGTCAGCAGCATGTGCTGCAGCATGTGCATTCCGTAGAGCCGCTCTTCGGCGAGGTCGTGGAGCGGCCAATCGGAGGCGATCCACAGCGACGCCACCCCGGCGACGAACCACCAGCGCTGCGCCTTCGTGATCGGGGCACCCCCGGCCGCGACGGCATGCGGCTGAATCACCCGCGCCGCGTAGAACCCGAACGCGATCACCGTCGCGACGAGCAGCCAGACCTCAGGGTGTGCGTCCCATCCCGGGAACGCCGAGGTGGCGGTCACGGGACCACGCGATCAGTGACCGCCGGCAGCGGGAATCGACGGAGGTGGCTCCGTCGGCGTGGGCGGCAGCGGCTTGGCGTGAGGCGGGTCGACGAACTCGGCGTTGCCCGAGTCGGTCCAGTAGGTCATCGACGTCAACACCGCCATGTAGAGGGCGACCGCCGAGATCAGCCCCAACATGAAGACCCGCCGCAGCGCTGCCGAGTCGAACTTCAGGTGCATGAAGTACGCGGCGACGGCTCCGAACTTGATCACCATCATGATGATCAACACGACCGCCGCGAAACGGTGCGCCGACTTCGGCCACCAGTAGGTCGACACCTCGAGGCCGGTCAGGACGGCCAGGAACAACCCGACCTTCCAGTACTCGGCATCGGAAGGGTGGCCGTGATCTTCCTCGAGATGGGTCTCGGAGTCAGCGGTGATGGAGGTCATGGAAGTGCTCGCTCTACGGAATCAGGTAGACGATGGTGAAGATCAGGATCCAGATCACGTCGACGAAGTGCCAGTACAGGCCGACGATCTCAACCGCCTCGGGCGACGCCTTGCGAGCCCGGAAGGTCATTGCGAGACACGTGAGCAACATGATGATGCCCAGCGTCACGTGCACCCCGTGGAAGCCCGTGAGGGTGTAGAAGGCCGAGGTCGACACGTTCGAGGTGTAGCCGAGGCCTTCCTTGACGAAGGAGGTGAACTCGTAGACCTGACCGCCGACGAACACCGCACCGAGCGCTGCGGTGGCACCGAGCCACAGTCGCAGACGCGACTCCTGGTTACGAGCCGCAGCAAGGACGGCGAACACCATCGTGAGGGAGCTCGCGAGGAGCACGAAAGAGCTCACCGAGGTGAACGGGATGTCGAACAGCTCGGAGATCCGAACCGGGCTGCCCGCACGGGCACCCTTGGCGGCGTCCTTGAAGAGCAGCGCGCCCGGACGGTTCTTGTAGAGCAGGTAGGTGGAGATCAACCCGCCGAAGAGCAGGCACTCCGAACCCAGGAACAGCCACATCGCGAGCTTCTCGTTGGAGATGCCCGTGTTGGTGTGGTGCCCGGCGTGAATCCCGAACTCATCTTCCGGTCCGGGGGTGTGGGCCTCGGCGGCGCCGCCGACCTGTGCGGTGTCGTCAAGGTCCCCCACTGCGATGACCTCAGCCAACGGGGGCCTCCTCTCGTTCGGCAGCCGGCAGTTCGGCGGCCGCGGCGTCGGCGGAGCCGTCCGGCTCATCACCGTGGCCGCTGTCGTCGTGCGGATGTTCCGACGCTGGTGCGGTCGAAGGCTCGATCACCCAGCCCCACACACCACCGGCGAGCAGGATCGAACCGAGGATCGCCCAGCCCAGGTTGAAGATCAGGCCGTAGGCGATGAACGGCAGGCCGGCGGACACGACGATCGGCCAGTACGACGGCGACGGCAGATGCACGTTCTTGGCGTCGCCCTTCTGGGCGATGTCGGCGGCATCCGCGATCTTCACCGGACGACCCTGCTCGTCGTGGCCGTACTTGCGGTGCCAGAAATCGTCGAGCTCCTCGATCTGGGGCACGTAGTCGAAGTTGTGCTCCGGGGTCGGGGAGGGAATCGACCACTCGAGCGTCCGGGCATCCCACGGATCTGGGCCGGGATTCACCGGGTTCGCCTTGTGGCGACGGTACGACACCCAGCAGTTCACGAGGAACACGATGACGCTGATGGCGATGATGTAGGCGCCGATCGTGGCAACGAAGTTCCACAGGTCGAAGCCCTGGCCCTCGCTGTAGGTGAAGATCCGGCGGCTCATGCCCTGGAGGCCGAGCATGTGCATCGGGCCGAAGGTCAGGTTGAAGCCGATGAAGGTCAGCCAGAAGTGCCACTTGCCGAGCTTCTCGTCGAGCATGAACCCGAAAATCTTCGGCCACCAGAAGTAGAAGCCACCGAGCAGCACGAAGAACGAACCACCGAAGAGCACGTAGTGGAAGTGCGCCACGATGTAGTAGGTGTCGGTCTGCTGGGTGTCCGCCGGAGCGAAGGCGTGGGTCACCCCAGAGAGACCACCGATCGTGAACAGCGGGATGAGCGCCAAGGCGAACATCATCGCCGCCGTCATTTTCAGACGGCCTCCGTAGATCGTTGCCATCCAGTTGAGGATCTTCACCCCGGTCGGCACGGCGATGAACATCGTCGAGAGCGAGAAGGCCGTCACCGACACCGGGCCCATGCCCGAGGCGAACATGTGGTGCGCCCACACACCGAAGCCCATGAAGCCGATCGCGACACCAGAGGCGACCATGAACGGGTACCCGAAGATCGGCTTGCGGCTGAACACCGGAAGGATCTCCGACACCATCCCGAAGGCCGGTAACACCATGATGTAGACCTCCGGATGCCCGAAGAGCCAGAACAGGTGTTGCCACAGCAATGGATCGCCACCGAGCGCCGCGTTGAAGAAGTTGGCGCCGAAGAGCCGGTCGAACATCAGAAGGAACAACGCGACGGTGATCGGCGGAAGGGCGAAGAGCAACAGGAACTGGTTGATGAAGGTCATCCAGGTGAAGACCGGCATCCGCATGTAGGTCATGCCCGGAGCCCGCAGGTTCATCACGGTGATGATCAGGTTGACGGCACCCACCGTCGAGGCGATACCGGTGATCAGCAGACCGAGTGTGTAGAAGTCGATGCCGTGGCCGGGAGAGAACGTGACACTGCTGTTCGGCGCGTAGTTGAACCATCCGCCGTCGGCACCACCGCCGAGGAACCACGAACTGTTCAGGAACAGACCGCCGAAGAGGTAGCACCAGAAGCTGAACGCATTGAGGCGCGGGAAGGCGACGTCACGCGCTCCGATCTGGAGCGGGATCAGATAGTTCGCGAAGGCGGCGAACAGCGGCATGACGACGAGGAAGATCATCGTGACGCCGTGCATCGTGAAGACCTGGTTGTACAGCGCTGCGGACAACAGTTTCTGACCCGGCCGGGCGAGCTGCGTACGAATCAACAGCGCTTCGGAGCCCCCGATCGCGAAGAAGGACATCGACGCGACGCCGTACATGATGCCGATCCGCTTGTGATCGACGGAGAAGAGCCAGCTCTTCCAGCCCTTCGTCGCGACCGGTCGGGCAAAGATTCCGAGCGGTTTGGTCGGCTTCGGAGCGGTCGGGAGCGCGAGTTGCGTCGTGTCGGCTTCGATAACTGCCATGGATCCTCCAGCCCCCGCTACTTGAGGGTGGTCAGGTAAGCGACGAGCTTACCGATCTCGTCTTCGGACAGATTCAGGTTGGGCATGCCGCGAGCGCGGTCTGCCGCCATCGGCTTCTTGTTCGGCGGGTCGCGAAGCCAGTCGCCCAGCTCGCCCTGGTTCGCGACCCCGTCGGGCATCGCAGAGGTCTTGGGCGCCGCCTCGTCGTAGCTGTCGTAGAGCGGGAACATGCCACCCGCAAAGTGGTCGCGGCTCATCAGGTGGGTGAGGTTCGGCGCGTTCCCGGAGATCAGGGGATGCTCCGCGCCGCCGTAATCCGGATTGGGCTCGTGCGAATCGGTCTGCTCGCCGGCCGGCGTGTAGCCGTTGATCTGGTGGCAGCTCGCGCACTTCTGATCGAAGACGGTCTTGCCTTCAGCGGCGAGGGTTCCGTCCTTCGGCTCGACCGGCCCGCTCAGCTGGTTCTCGACCCAGGCGTCGTAGTCGGACGCGGACAGTGCCTTGACCTGCATCCGCATGTAGCCGTGGGACAGACCGCAGTACTCGGTGCACTGACCTTCGAAGACGCCTGGCTCATCCGCGTGCAGGGCGATGCGGTGAACTCGGCCCGGAACGGCGTCCTTCTTGCCGTTGAGGGCCGGGATCCAGAAGGAGTGAATGACGTCGTTCGACGCGATCTTCACGGCGACCATCGTCTTGGTCGGGATGACGAGCTGGTTCGCCGTGATGATGTCGGGCTTGCCGTCGTTGTTGGTGTCGTAGCGGAACTCCCACCACCACTGCTGGCCGATCACCTCGACCGACATCTTCGCCTGTTCGGCGTCGCTCTCGAGATCCCACAGCGTCGAAACGTTGAACGCAGCGAGAATCGCGAGGGTCAGCGCGGGAATGGCCGTCCACGTCCACTCGAGCACGGAGCGGCCATGCACCTGCACCGGCTCGTCCTCGCCGTCGACGTCGTCGTGGCGGCGACGGAACCGGTAGACGAGGAACAGCGTGCCGCCCTCGACGAACACGAACACGAGGCCCGCGATCCCGAACACCAACCGGGAGAGGTCGTCGATCTTGCGTGCCTCTTCGCCACGCGGCTTCAACGTGGTCAGCGGGTGATTCACCGCGTCGGTGATGTTGTGGAGGATCAGCAGCATGCCGCCGATCATCAACAGCGTGAGAACGGTCGCGATGACGTAGTCACGGGTATGGGAGCGACGAGGGGTATTCGCAGCCATCGATCAGCCTTCCTGGCCCACGGCCGGGGTGAGGACAGCCGGCACCGCGCCTTCCTGAGCGCCGTGATGCTCGAAGTCGCGAGGGCCGGTGACGGCGCCGGCGACTCCGACGGCCAGTACCACCACGGCACCCAACACGAGCACCCCGACGACCAACGAGCGCCGGATCTGAGGACGGGAGTTGAGAATGATCGCAACACCGAAGAACAGCGCTGCGAGGGCAAGCGCAACCCAGACGGCCCCGAGCTTGGAGACCGCGAGGAACACACGCGAGAAGCAGTAGACGATCGCGCCGATCAGGAACAGACCGCCGAAGGGGACCTCGACGGGCAGCATCAGGCGGTTCCGCATCACGCGGTTTGCCGCAGCGTCAGCGCTGCGCTGCTCGGCCCAGTTGGCGATCGTCCACTCGACGCCGACGATGGCCAGACTCGAGCAGCCGATGAGGAAGAGGATCGGCGAGGCGGCGAGGCCGATCACGATGGCAGTCGCGGCGAGCCCTGCGATGAACGGCCAGGCGTTGAGCATCACCGACGGGGTGACGACGACGGTCGCCTCGCTGCCGTCGAGCTGCGCAAGCGCTTCGGCGTCGCTGTCGCGGAAGGCCGAGGCGGCCACTCCGAGACCGAAGGTCCCGCCGGCGAACCCCATGAGGATCGCGTAGCCGACATGGTCACCGACGCCACCCTTGTATCCGAAGGTGATCGGCCCCAACAGGGCGTTGACGGCGCCATCGCTCGAAAGCAGGTGCACCACGCCGCCGTGTTCCACGCCGTTGGTGACGATGCCGTAGACCACCGCCGCGATGAACGCGGCGCCGGCCAGGCCGAAGAAATACTTGGATCCGGTGGTGATCACGATGCTGTTCCGTTGGACAGGTGGACGGGCGACATTGATGGCCTACTTCAGCACGTAGACGCCGAGCCAAACCGCGAAGTAGAGCCCGGCCATGACGTGCCAGTAGAGCGCGGCGGCCGAGAAGCCGTCGGGACGGAAGCTGGAGGTTTCGCCCCCGAGCGCACGCAGCGTGGTGACGCCGAGGAAGAGGATCGCAGCGCCCAGCATCGCCAGGTGCGCGCCGGTCACCGCGTAGAAGAGCGGGCCTTCCGGCTGGGTCATCGCGAGCCCGACCTCGGTGTAGAGGAACCAGGTTTGGTTGAGCACCGCGAGACCCAACACGATCGTGATCAACGACGCCAGGTAGGTGTAGCCACGCTGGTTGCGGGCGATCGAATGCACCGCCCACTGCACCGTGAACATGCTCATCAGCAACGTGAAGAGCTGCATCGTGGGCTGTGTCAACGGGATGTTGTTGTCTTTCAGCCAGTCGGGGCCGACACCGTGCCGCTGCTGGAGGTATGCGCCCAGCAGGGTGAGGATGAGCACCGCGGAGCCTGCTGCGGCGAACCCCGCGCCGAACAGGAGCTGGCGGCGTCGTGGCGGGATCGCCGGGGCGAGCTCCGCGGGAATCGTTGCCACCGACATCAGGATGCGTCCTTTCCGTCGAGCACGGGGTAGGCGCTCTCGATCGGGCCGGCGAGAGGTCCGTCGGACCACTCGAGCGTCCCGCCGCCACCCCACGGATCAGCCGAGTCGGACTCGCCGCCGCGTCGTGGACCGACGGCGGCACCGAGCGTTCCGAGCGCGACGAGCACGATGATCGCTGCGCCGACAGCGGCGATCGCCGCGAAGGCGTTCGAGTCGGTGTTGGAGAGACCGACGACCAACCACGGGATTCCCCAGAGGGCGATCCCGAGGGCGACCACGCCAGCGAGACCCTTGCCGGCCGCTTCGGGCAGGGACGCACCGAAGATCTGGCGACCCCAGTAGAAGATTCCGCCGAGCGCCGCGATGACCGCAGCGCCCAGTACCACACGGAACTGCGCGAGCGACACGGCGGCGAGATTGAAATCGCCGAGGGTTCCCTTCCCGATCGAGTTCACGACCCGGAAGGCCCCGATGCCGGCGCCGATCAGTGCGATCGGCAGGGCGAGCGCCACGAACGCCAGCGGCGACATGAACTTCGGCTTGCCACGACCGAGCGTGTCGGCGACCGCGGCGCCGACGCCGAGGAGCGGCAGACCGGCCAGGAGGACGAAGCCGGCCCACAGAAGCGTCGACTGCGCAACGGTGCCCTGCGCCCATGCGCCATAGGAGGCGAGGCCCGCCACGCCGATGAGCGAGAGCACGAGCCCACGGAAGCGCTGGCGATCACCGACGGCCGTCGCCACCACATCGGCGAGGATCCCGAGCACCGGGATGAACAGCATGAAGACCGCGGGTGGCTGGAAGAGCCAGTCCACCCCGCCGCTGAACGTGGAGGTGGCCAGTGCCGAGCCGTCGGCACGAGAGATGTGGCCGACCACGACATGCGCGAGCGACGCCGGAATCGTGAGCACGAGGATCGACGCCGTGACCAGCATGGAGAAGGCGAAGAAGGGCACACGGTCGAGGCCCAGACCCGCGGGCCGCAGGCTGAGCACCGTTACGGCCACGCACACCGCAGCGAGACACAGGGCGACCATCAGCGCACCGACGGCGACGTTGCCGAGCCGCGCGGCCTTGAGGTGACCGCCGCCGTAGGAACCGTCGGCCGCAACGGTCACGATGAACACCAGTGCCGAACCGAGCCACGTCCACAACGACGCCGCAGCGGCCCGGGGGAAGGCGACCGCCGGCGAGCCGACCTGGGTGGGGACGACGGCGATGGCGATTCCCAACAGCAACGGCAGGACGCCCAACAGCAGGAGGCCGACCTGTTCGTTCATCAGGAGTCGCTGGGCGACCTCGCTACTGAAGATCGAGCCGTCGGACGCGGTGTTGGCATCGACCAGCGCCGACACGACCGCGCCCGCCGCCAGGAACACAAGCGAGCAGAGAATGAAGACCCGCCCGATGAGGCGGTGATCGCCGGAACCGACGAGACGCTCGAACGCCGTCGGCTCGGTGGCCCGATTGATTCCCGGGCCCGGTTGTTCGACGGCTGGAGCCGTCTCAACCGCTGGAGATGTATCGGTCATCGTCATGTCGTGAGAGTGACCTCGTGGTGGCTGGACGCGCCCGGTCGGGCGCCGAGTGCGGACACTACCGGTCGGCTGGGCCGGACAGGAAAACCGTCGCTCACCATCAGCCCGACACCAGGGCGTCGACGGCCATCGCGCCGAACAGCAGCGTCACGTACGTGATGGAGAACGAGAACATTCGCATCGCGATCTTCGGCGACGACGTGCGGAACACCGCGACCGCCAACCCGAGGAAGATCAGGCCCAAGATGATCGCCGACGCGACGTAGATCACTCCGAGGTTCGCGACCGGCGCCAGCACCAACGACAGCGCGACCAGCACCACCGTGTAGGCGATCAGCTGGATCCCGACGTTCCGCTCGCTCGCCACCGACGGCAGCATCGGCACATGCGCGCGGGCGTAGTCGTCCTTGTACTTGATCGCCAACGCCCAGAAATGGGGCGGCGTCCACATGAAGATGATTGCGAAGAGGATCCACGGCGCTGCGCCGAGATGCCCCGTTACCGCCGCCCAGCCGATCAGCGTGGGGGCAGCGCCGGCCGCCCCGCCGATCACGATGTTCTGCGACGAGGAGCGCTTCAACCACAGCGTGTAGATGAAGACGTAGAAGGCCGCCGCACCCAGGGCCAGCAGCGCCGAGAGCAGGTTGACGAACGCCCAGAGCCACACGAAGGCGACGACCTCGATGCCGATCGAGAAGGCGAGCGCCGCCCGAGGCGTCACCGCACCGGTGACCAGTGGACGGCCCTGCGTACGGTGCATGACGGCGTCGATGTCGCGGTCGACGTACATGTTCGCCGCATTCGCGCCGCCCGCGGCGAGCGTCCCGCCGATCACCGTCGCGGCCATCAGCCACAACGACGGGACACCGCGCTCGGCGACCAGCATGGTGGGCACCGTCGTGACGAGCAGCAGTTCGATGATCCGCGGCTTCATCAGCGCGATGTAGGCGCCGATCCGCGACGACGAGGACCGCGCCGAGAGTGCTGGAGCTGCAGGAGACACCGCTGCTCAGGCTAGGACGGGGCGTCGCAGGCGGCCAACCGACGCCGCGGCTGGCCTTCAGCGCCATTCCGTTGGCACAGTGGTGCGGTGAGTGCGCTCCCTCCGGCCATTCGCACCCCGTCCGCCTACCGACGGATGTGCATCGCCTCCCTCTGGGCGCTGTGCGCCATCATCGTGACCGGCGCCTCGGTTCGCCTGACCGGCTCAGGCCTCGGCTGCACCCAGTGGCCGACGTGCAACGACGGCAACATCGTCGCACCGCTCGAGTACCACCCGATGATCGAGTTCGTGAACCGACTCGTCACCGGCGTGGTGTCGATCGCGGTGATCGTGGCGGTCGCCGGATCCCTCATCCGACAACCTCGTCGCCGCGATCTCACTCGCTGGTCGTTGGCGCTCGTTGCCGGCGTGGTCGCGCAGATCCTCATCGGTGCCGTTGTCGTGATGAGCGACCTCGAGTACTCGATGGTGGCGTTGCACTTCCTCGTCTCGATGGTGCTCGTCGCCGCCGCTGTCGTCCTCGTCAACCGGGCCGGGATTCCCGATGACGAGCCGCTCTCGCGCCCGTGGCCAACGTGGGCGAAGGCGCTCGTCGGCGGTTGTGTGGCCGTGTTGTTGAGCGGACCGCTCGTCTCGAGCGCCGGACCACATCCCGGGGCCCTCGAGGGGGTCGCCCACGACGGCAAAGACCTCGTCCTGAAGCGACTCCCCATCGACCTGGTGTGGGTGGCGCGCCTCCACAGCGTCACCGTGTGGATCTTCGTGCTCGGGATCGTCGCCGTGGCCTGGCGCCACCGACGTTCCGACGATCCGATGCATCGACCACTCGTCGATCTGCTCGTCGTCGCTGTCGCCCAAGGGGCGATCGGCTACACCCAGTACTTCACGGGAGTGCCGGCATTGCTCGTCGGGATCCATGTTCTCGGCGCCACCCTGTTGTGGGTCATGACGCTGCGGGTCGCGCAGGTCGCAGCGACCGCCGGCGACACCGTCGCTGCCCGTCCGGCCACGGCGCTGGTGACATGAGTACCGCTCCGATCGAGACGGTCGACCCCGAGATCGACACGACGGAGGATCTCGACGTTCCCTGGGTGGTCATCGTCTGGAACGACCCGATCAACCTCATGGAGTACGTCGCGTTCGTCTTCCAGAAGCTCTTCGGCTACTCCAAGGCAAAGGCCCGCAAGCTCATGCTCGATGTCCACCTCAAGGGCAAAGCCGTCGTCTCGAGCGGGGCGCGCTCCGAGGCGGAACTCGACGTGTTCCGCCTCCAGGAGCACGGGCTGTGGGCGACGATGCAACACGACCGTTGAGCGACGCCCGCTTCGAACCGTCTGACGCGGGGCACTGGATGGTGTCGATCCCCGACCTCGACGAGTGCGTCGCGACCTGCCATGAGGTCGTCGCCCTGCTCGAGGATCCCGTCGTCGAGCGTCACACTGCGGCCTCGCTCGTCGGCCCCAACGCCGCTCGACACGACGAACTGCTGGCGCTAGCGCGACGGTCCGCGTCCTTCGCGTCCGACGCGCTCGGGGAGCCAACCCTCGACGACGAGACCTTCGAGTCGCTTGTCACTGCGCTCGGAACCCTCCGCACGCTCACCCTGTGGGCGCTCGACGCACTGGCGGCCGACGGCTCGGGGCGGGAACATGAACTGATGGGGCTCCTCGAGCGCATCAGCCGCCTCTTCGAGCGGGCGTCACGGTCGCTGTACTCGACGGTGGTTCCGATTGGCGACGATGTGTTCCGCCTCCGCTGGTCGGTGAGCGATCGAGCGATGATCCGAGCGTTCTCGGAGGACCTCGACCGTCTGCTCGACGGCGACGACCCCAGCATCGTGCGACTGTTCCCTCCGGCATACGGCGACGACGCCGAACGCAGCCGCGGCTACGACGCACTCGCCCGATCCGAGCTGATCGAGTCACGCCGCGCGGCGCTCACGGTTCTCGACGACGCACTTGGCCGCGACGAGATCGACGGCACCCGGCTCGCGACGCTGATGCGAGCGGTCAACGACCTTCGCCTCGTGATCGGCACGCGACTCGATGTCGGCGAAGACGGAACGCCCCACGGGGAGCCCGACGAGTCCGACGCCGCCGCGCAGCAGGCCTACGAGCGATTGAGCCTGTTGCTGTCCGACATCGTCGGTGCCCTCAGCGGGTGACTGGAGCGCACTAGCGACACGCGTCGATGGCGTCGGCGATGAGCGCCTGGATCCGTGCGCGCAGCTCCGAGGAACCCGCCTGAGCCTCTAGATCTTTCGGCTGTAGCGCGTCGGCGACACGCGAGCCCACGCACAGCCCGACGCGTCTCGAACGACCCTCGTTCACCTCTCTGGCGGCAATCTGAGCGCGGAGCACCGGCAGGCTGAGCGCCTGGGAAGATCGGCCCGTCGTGCCCAGGTTGATCTTCGAACCCGGGTCACAGCTCCGGAAGGTGACCTCGCGTCGCTGCGCGTTTGCCGAGACCGAGGCCTGATCCGGCTGAGCCAGCTGTTGCCGCCACGCACCGAGTGCCGAGCGGAGTTCCTCGGCGTCGCCGGCCGAAGCGAGACGCACCGTGGCGGCGACGCACACACGACGATGCCCGTCCCTCTTGACCACCCCGCTCCGGACGGCATCGCCACGCCACCCGTCAACGGCGCGCATCGCCGTCGCGGCGTCGATCCGCTCGGAGAGCATCAGGAACAAGACGCTGGCCCCCAACACATCGTCTCGTCGCCCGGTCGAGCCGGCGATCCGCGGCGGATCGATGCTCTTGAAGGACGCCCGGTCGAAGTAGGTGATCGGATCGAACAGCTCTGCGGAGGTCCGCGGCAGGCGGCGATACACCGCGTCGATCCGATCGAGGCGCAACCCGCCGCGACCGGCGTCAGCGAGATTCACGAACGACGGCCCCAACGCATAGGGAAGGCCGAAGATGGTCGTGAGAATGTCGGGCACCTCAGCGAGCTGGTCGTCGGCATCGCCGGCCTGACGCTTTCGTTCCTCGTCATAGGCGGCACCTTCCCGTTCGCCGAGCGACTCGACGTACGCTCGCTCAACCGCCGTCGCGTCACCCTCCAACACCGCCCGGGCGGCGGCCGAACCCTCGTCCGGGGCCGCCAGCATGGACTCCACGTCATAGATCTGGTCCTGGAGTGCGTGGGTCAACTCGTGCACGAGGGTCACCCGCAACCCAACCGTCATGGTCGAACCCCGTACGTTGACCACGTCCTCGGTCTGGTCGTAGAACGCGAGCGTCCCACTGTCGGCCAGCTCACCCTGCGCTTTGAGGACATCCGGTGAACCGCTGATCAGCCCGAGCGCGCGCAGCTCCGCGACCTGCCGATCCGCCTCACGCCGCTGCGCTGCGGTCGGTTCGCCAGACAGCCCGGCACCGATCGCGTCGCGGTACTCCTTCGGTGAGAGGAAGTACACCCGGACCGGATGCCGGAACCGATGCCCGCGGGCGTTCTCCACGAAGCGCGCAAGATCGGCCACCCGTGCGTCCCAACGCGCCGGGGCGACGATCCCGGCGTGGCCGAGGATCGACCCGATGCCGGCGGCGGCCGCGACCACGGCGACCGTGGCGGCGACCGCCGTCAAGATCCGACGCCGAGGCACGTGCCGACGCACCGTGAACGCATACGCAGGCTCACCCCACACGGGCGGACCAAGGGGCGAGGACGGAGGTGGGAGGGGCATGGCGATGCGGGACGGTCCGATGGCCCGGGACTCGTGGCGGTCGGGCGAGATCGCCGAAACCCTAGGGGTTCGGACCGACTGGAGGGCCGCTGGTATCGTGCGCAGTCCGGTCATCCGGGCCCCCATCGTCCAGTGGCCTAGGACGCCGCCCTTTCAAGGCGGTAACACGGGTTCGAATCCCGTTGGGGGTGCCAACGCCGATCGCCGTCGGGTCGCGGGACGCCGGCCCGACGAAGGGTGGCTCAGTACTCGATGATGGTGATCGCACCCTCAGGGCAGACCTTCGCCCCGAGGCGCGCCTGATCAGCGAGTTCGGGTGGCACGTCGAGCAAGTGCAGGCCGATGTAGCCGTCCTCGTCGAGGTGATAGACGTCGGGAGCGAACCGATGGCAGTTCCCCATCCCGTTGCACAGCGCTGGATGCGTCTTGACCCGGACTCCCTTTGCCGGAGCCTGCGTACCGGAGGCGCCGGGGGTTTCGTCGAGTGTGCTCATCGGGTGACCTCCGTCAGTGCGGCCAAGGGGCTCGCGGCCAATTCGTCGAGGAGTTGACGCCGCGCCCGCTGCCACGGCTGGTGCAACAGGCAGGGTTGCTCGTCGCTGCACGGACGATCCTCGAGGACACAACGGCCGGTCTCGGATGGTCCTTCGATCGCTTCGATGACGTCGAGCACGCTGACCTCGCCGAGATCTGCGACCAGGGAGTAGCCCCCCGTCGGGCCCGGGTCCGACCGGACCCATCCCCTCGCGGCGAGGGGCGTCATCGCCTGGGACAAGAAGCCGGGACTGGTACCGATCGCATCGGCGAGCTCGCTGGACTTCGTTCGGCAGCCACGTCGCGCGAGTTCCATCAACGCCTGCGTTGCGAGGTCGGATCGTCGCGTGATCTCCAATCTCATAGTCAGACACTATAGGATAGGGTTCATGGCAGACGAACAGCGTTCGGGACACCCACCCGGCAAAGCAGCGGTGCTCCTGATCGTGGTTCTGGCGCTGGTGGTGGCCTTGGCCTACTTCAGCACCATTCGCTGACGTTCGAGACACCTTGCGATTCGAGAGATGGGAGGCGAGCGATGACCGCAGGACCAATTCGACCGGAACCGTCCTTCGACCTCGACAGCCCCGCCGAGGTTGCCGAGATGGTGCGGCGCTTCTACTTCGACGTCGCGCAAGACGCGCTCCTCGGGCCCATCTACGACCAGGTCGCGGGCGTCGACTGGGCCACCCACATCCCGAAGCTCACGTCGTTTTGGTGTCGTGCCCTCTTCGGGATGCCGGGCTATGACGGCAACGTCCTGCGGGCGCACCGGGCAGTGAACGCGAAGGCCCCGTTCCGGGTCGAGCATTTCGAGCGCTGGGTCGACCTGTTCTGCGAGACGGTCGACACCGGATGGGTCGGTCCCACGGCCGAACTGGCGAAGTCGGTGGCCCGCAACGCGGCGGAGACCCAGTGCCGCAAGCTCGTCGGCACCGAGCTCACCGCGTCCCTCGTCGCCTGACCCTTCTCCCGAACTTTGGGTCCACCGTCCCGAATCCGGTGACCTCGACCCAAAGTTCGGGAGCGCCGACGAACCCCCCGAACTTTGGGTCCACCGTCCCGAATCCGGTGACCTCGACCCAAAGTTCGGGAGCGGGTCCGACTCGGGGTGGGGCAGGACTGCGAATTCGGGGCGCGAGTGGCGGTGTCGACCCCCGATGCGGCTACAGTCATCCCCTCGCAGCCCAGCTGCACTGACATACCTGCGGCACGCCGCGGGGTCAACGGTCCCGTGGTGCAGCTTGGAGTGCACGCCGGCCTGTCAAGCCGGAGGTCGCGGGTTCAAATCCCGTCGGGACCGCTCTGTTCGACCATCGCATCGGCGAATGGTCGCGCAGCCCGGTCGGGTAGCTCAGTTGGCAGAGCGACCGCCTGAAAAGCGGTAGGTCACCGGATCGACGCCGGTCCCGACCACAGTCATCGGAACCCCCCGCTCCGGCGGGGGTTCCGCATCGCTGCCGAGGTGGGATTCCTACACTCCCGACAATGACACGCCGGGACCGACCACCGCCCTCCGCGATGGTGCGTCTCGCCGCCTCGGTCGCCGCCGGGGTGCTCACCGCGCTCCTCGTCGGTCGCGTCACCCACGCGACGATGGCGACGCTCAGCGGCATCGCGGTGACCGAGGGGGTCTTCGTCGTGTCCGGCTGGGCCGTTCTCTGGCCGCTCACCGCGGCCGGAACCCGCACGAATGCTCGACGAGAGGACTTCCGGCCCGCCACCGAAGAACTCATCGTCGTCGCCATCGCCCTCGGGGCGCTCTTCGGCATCGGTGCCCTCATCGCGCAGCGCGGGTCGAACCTCGGTCAGGCCGCAACCGCGCTCGGTGCGGTTGCCCTCGCCTGGGCGGCGCTCCACCTGATGTACGCCGCCCGATACGCGGGGCTCTACTACCGCACGACCACCGGCGACGACACGACCACCGGCGACGACACGACCGCCGGCGACACACACGCCGCCGACGACACACACGCCGCCGACATGACCAGCGAGACCGGCGTGACCAGCGAGACCGGCGTGACCGGCGATGAGGCCCGCAACCGCGACGGCGCCGCGATCGACTTCAACTCCCCCGAAGCCCCGTCGTATCGGGACTTCCTCTACTTCTCCTACAACCTCGGAATGACCTACCAGGTGTCCGACACTGCGGTGCGCAGCTCAGCGGTCCGCCAGGTCGTGCTCCGACATTGCCTGCTGTCGTACCTCTTCGGCACCGGCATCGTCGCCACCACGATCAACCTCGTCGTCCAGGTGGCGACCCGCTGAGCGCCGGCCGCTCAACCCAGCAACGACGCGGCCAGCTCGAGATGCGAGCTGATGACGAGATCGCCATCGGGTCGTTCCGAGCGGTCGTCGTACAGGCCGGCGTAGCGAACCGCCGTCCAACCCGCGGCGCGGGCTCCCGCGACGTCGGTTCGGCGGAGATCACCGACGTGCGCCATCGGGCCCGTCACCGCCAGCGCCTCACGAGCGTGGTCGAAGATGCGCCGGTCGGGCTTGTAACAGCCGACTTCGTCGGAGAACGACCAGGCGTCGAAATGGGCGAGGAGCCCGTGGTGATCGAGATAGCGCCGCAAGGCGCTCGAGGGGGTCCATCCGACATCGCAGATGATCCCGACCCGTACACCCGCGGAACGCAGTGCCTCGAGCGCATCGCCGATCTCCGGGGCCGTGGTGACCACCGTCGGGTCCAACCCGGAGTGCAACGCGGCAACCATCTCGTCGGCCAATCGGGGCGAGTCGACCCCGACGACGGTGAGGAACCGTTCGACGAGCGCTGCGGGCGACACCACCCGATTCGCAACCCACTCCTGGTCGAACCAGCCGTACACGTCGCCCATCGCCCGCTCGATGACCGCTTGATCGACCTCGAACCCGGCGTCGCGCAGCATCGACGCCCACAGCCGCTCACGCGGTGATCGATTGACGCCCTCTGCGATCAGCGTGTTCCAGAAGTCGAACGTGACCGCTTCGAGCGCCGGCGCCATGTTCAGCTGCCCCGACAGACACCGTCGGCCCGAGCGGCGTCTCGGGTCGCCGCCGCCACCGCCGGCACCACCCGGCCGTCGAAGACCGACGGGATGATGAAGTCCGGGCGGAGCTCGTCACCGACCACCGACGCGATGGCGTGCGCGGCGGCGACCTTCATGTGCTCGGTGACCCGTCGGGCACCAGCATCGAGCGCCCCTCGGAAAACCCCGGGAAATGCCAGCACGTTGTTGATCTGATTCGGGAAGTCGGAGCGGCCGGTGGCGATGACCGGGCAGATGTCACGAATCAACTCCGGCCGGATCTCGGGGTCGGGGTTTGCCATCGCGAACACGATCGGCTCCGCGGCCATGGACTTCACGTCGTCGGCGGTGATGAGGTTCGGGCCCGACAGCCCGATGAAGACGTCCGCGCCCGGCAGCACGTCGGACAGTGAGCCACGCACGTTGTCGGGGTTGGTGTTCTCGGCGAACCACTGCTTCGACGAGTTCAGGCCCTCACGGCCTTCGTACACCGAACCCTGTCGATCGGCGCCGATGATGTTGCGGACCCCGGCACCCATGAGGATCTTCGACACCGCGACACCGGCTGCGCCGACGCCGGCCACCACGACCTTGATGTCCTCGTGACGCTTGTCGACGATGCGCAGCGCGTTGTGCAACGCAGCGAGCGTCACGATCGCGGTGCCGTGCTGGTCGTCGTGGAACACGGGAATGTCGAGCATCTCGTCGAGACGCGCCTCGACCTCGAAGGCGCCCGGCGCAGCGATGTCCTCGAGGTTCACGCCGCCGAAAGTCGGCTCCAACTTCATGACGAAGTCGATGATCTCCTCGGGGTCTTTCGTGTTGATGCAGATCGGGAACGCGTCGACTCCGGCGAAGTGCTTGAAGAGCAGCGCCTTGCCCTCCATGACCGGCATCGCCGCGTACGGCCCAATGTCGCCGAGGCCCAACACGGCGGTTCCGTCGCTGACGATGGCGACCGTGTTGCGTTTGATGGTCAGCTCGTGGGCGAGGGTCTCGTCCTTGGCGATCGCCATGCACACCCGAGCGACGCCGGGGGTGTACGCCATCGAGAGGTCGTCGACGTCGGACACCGGAGCGAGTGACAACACCTCGATCTTGCCGCCCTCGTGCATCGTGAAGGTGCGGTCTTCCCACTCGAGGATCTCGAGGCCGTCCACCGCTTCGATCGCGGCCCGGACCTCCGCCTGATGCGCTTCGGAACTGCAGTCCACCACGACGTCTTCGTCGAGGTAGGCGGTCTTGACCTCGAACCCCTCGAGGGCCCGGATGTTGCCGCCGACCTCACCGATCGCGATTGCGAGGTGGCCGAGCATCCCCGGCCGGTTCTCCATTCGAACGCGGATGCGGATGGAGTAGGCGGGCGTCGGAGAATCGGGCACGATCGGCGAGCCTACCGACGCGTCGCTTTCCGGGGCACGCTCAGGAGCCCACGTCGTAGGGGAACCCGAGGTCGGGAGCGGTGACCAAGGCAACGAAGGGCACACCCGCCTCGGCCGCGTAGCCGGCTGCGGTGCCGCCACGATCGACCAGCGACAACACCAGGATCGGCTCGGCGCCGAACTCGCGAACCACGGCGCACGCCTCGGCGATGGTGGTCCCCCGCGAGGTGGTGTCCTCGGTGATCACGACCTTGTCACCCGCTCGCAACGCGCCCGCGACCCGGCCGGTCACGCCGTGGTCCTTCGCCTCCTTGCGGATGGTGAAGCTCCGAAGTCGTCGGCCTCTCGTTGCGCCGACCGCGGCGACGCCGTAGGCGACCGGGTCCGCGCCAACGGTCATCCCGCCGATCGCGGTGGCCTCCGCCGGGATGACCGCGAGCGCTGCGTCGGCCATCAACACCACCCCGTCGGGGTCGCACGCCGTCTGCTTCGAGTCGAGGAACCATGAGCTCTTCGCCCCCGATTTGAGGGTGAAGTCTCCGCGGCGCACGGAGTGTGCCTGCAGGTGCGCCACCAACTCGGGGTGGCCGTTGGACTGTGGAGGCGACGCGGGATCGTTCATCGCCACCTGACGCCACGCTCGCCGACGACCACGTCGCCGATGACCTGGCCGCGGCGGCCGGCGGCGGCCACCACGTCGAGGGTGTGGCCGGCAGCCTCGGCGGGAACGGCGATCACGAGGCCGATCCCCAGGTTGAACACCTTCGCCATCTCGTCGTCGCTCACCTCACCGAGGCGTTGGATCTCACCGAAGATTCGGGGTGGTTCCCATGACGAGCGGTCAACGACCGCTCGTGCACCCTCGGGCAGGACCCGCACCAGGTTCCCGGCGAGCCCGCCGCCGGTCACGTGCGCGATCGCGTGAACCTCGACCTCGTCGAGCAGGGCGCGCACGGCGGGGGCATAGATCACCGACGGCACGAGCAGTTCGTCGCCGACGCTCGGAGCGTCGTGCCCGTCCCACGCCGGGTCGTCAACGCTGCGGCCGGCCAACTCGAACAGCACGTGTCGCGCCAATGAGTAGCCGTTGGAGCGCAACCCCGGTGAGCTCAGCCCGATCAGGACGTCGCCCGGGGTGACTGCGGAGCCGTCGATGATGCGGCTGCGTTCGACCGCGCCGACCGCGAAGCCGACCAGATCGAACTCCCCGGGCTCCATCGCTCCGGGATGCTCCGCCATCTCTCCGCCGACGAGCGCACAACCGGCTTGGCGGCACCCCTCCGCGACACCGGCGACGAGGGAGGTCACGTGATCGGGGTCGAGGCGACCGATGGAGATGTAGTCCAGGAAGAACAGCGGCTCCGCGCCCTGGCAGATCAGGTCGTCGACACACATGGCGACGAGGTCGATCCCGATCGTGTCGTATCGGCCGACCGCGGTCGCGACCATCGCCTTGGTGCCCACCCCGTCGGTGGTCGACACGAGCACCGGGTCGCTGAATCGGTCGCCCAAGGCGAACAGTCCCCCGAACCCGCCGATGCCACCGATGACCTCGGGACGGGTGGTGGAGCGCACGAGGTCGCCGATGCGGCGCACTGCCTCCTCACCGGCGTCGATGGAGACACCGGCAGCTTCGTAGGTGGCACCCATCAGTTGCGCGGTGGTGCGTCGGCGCTCACCAGAACCGTCGGCGCTGCGGCGGGTCGGTCGGCGGCGGCGGGTCGGTCTGCGGGCATCTCCAGCACCGCCTTCGACAGGGAGACCGGAACTTCCACCGGATACTCGCCGGTGAGGCACGCGTTGCAGAACCCGGCGGTCGGTGCGCCGGTCGCGGCGACGAGACGGTCGAGGGTCAGGTAGGCGAGCGAGTCGACGTCGAGGTAGGTGCGGATCTCTTCGACGTCCATGTTGGCCGCCAGCAACTCGCCCCGGGTGCCGGTATCCATGCCGTAGAAGCACGGCCAGCGGTACGGCGGCGAGGAGACCCGGAGGTGCACCTCGCGAGCTCCCGCCTCACGCAACATCGAGATCATCGCCCGCGTCGTCGTGCCACGGACGATCGAATCGTCGACCACCACCAAACGCTGGCCGGCGATGTTCTCGCGCAACGGGTTCAACTTCATCCGCACGCCCAGCGCCCGCATCTCCTGGGTCGGCGCGATGAAGGTCCGACCGATGTAGCGGTTCTTGACGAGGGCGTGACCGAACGGCGTCCCGGAACGGCGGCTGAAGCCCTCGGCGGCGGGGATGCCCGACTCCGGCACCCCAACGACCAGGTCCGCCTCGACGGGCGCCTGTTCCGCAAGCTGCTCGCCCATCCGAACCCGCGCCTGGTGCACGTTGCGGCCGTAGAGGGTGCTGTCAGGTCGAGCGAAGTAGACGAACTCGAAGAGGCACAGTTTCGGGTCGATCCGCTCGGGCGGGAACGGCCGCTCGGAGCGGACGCCGTCGTGATCGATGATCACCATCTCGCCCGGGTCGAGCTCGCGAACGAAGTGTGCGCCGACGATGTCGAGCGCCGGGGTCTCCGACGCGAGCACCCAGCCACCATCGAGGCGGCCGAGACACAGCGGCCGGAAACCGTTCGGGTCACGCACCCCGATGATGCGGTTCGCGTCCATGAGCACAAGCGAGAAGGCGCCTTCGAGGCGGGGCAGGACCGCAGCGAGCGCTCCCTCGAGCTCGTGGCCCTCGCAGCGAGGCGCCGCGACGAGGTGGCCGGTCAGCAGCTCGGCCAGCAGATCCGTGTCCGAGGTGACGGTGCCGGGAAGCATCCCCGCCTCCTCGGCGAGTGCAGCCGTGTTGGTGAGGTTCCCGTTGTGACCCAACGCGAACTGCGTGTGGCCCATGTCGCGGAAAACGGGCTGCGCGTTGCGCCAGGCGGATGAGCCGGTGGTCGAGTATCGGGTGTGGCCGATACCCAGATCGCCGTCGAGGGCCGCGAGCGTCCGGTCGGAGAAGACCGTCGAGACGAGCCCCATGTCTTTCTGCACGGTGATGGCCTCACCGTCGCTCGTGGCGATGCCCGCGGACTCCTGTCCGCGGTGTTGCAGGGCGAACAATCCCAGGTAGCAGAGGTGCGCTACGGACTTGCCTGGTGCGTGAACCGCGAAGACGCCGCACGCCTCGCGCGGCTTACCGCCATCGGCGAGGTCGCGGTCGGTGAGGACCACGCTGCCGCCCTCGACGGGAGTGGGGGGATGGGCGGGCTCGCTCATCTCCCCCCATGGTGTCACAACGTCGTCACCATTCGGTAACGGAGCTCACCAGCGGACGATTTCGAGGGGCACCGACCCGGCTGTGTAGGCGCCACGGAGCGGAGTGATTGCCACGAGTTGGTCGTACCAGCCGACGCCGAGGCGGCCCGGCTGGGAGAACCGCGGCTGCACCCCCGCCGCGTAACACAGGTAGCGGGTGCCGCCCGCCGTGTCGTTGCAGTCCGCCACGCTGAGGACCAGCGGTGCGCTGAAGGGCCCCTGGGGCGCCGTCGCGAAACGCAGCGCCATCTGGTTCGTGTAGCCCGGCCAGGGGCTGTAGCCCATGACGTAGAGACCGCTGGTGGCGTCGTGGACGACGTTGACGCCCCCGGGCGGCAGGTTGGTGACTCCGTCTCGTCCGTCGGGCATGACCACCGGCGCGGCGGAGGACTTCCCCGCAACCCACGCCGAGCCGTTCCAGTACCGGTACGAAGCGGCCACCGCCGCGTCGCTCGGGGCGACACGGCTGATCGTGCACGGGCCGTACTCGGTGGGCCAACCCCCCTGTTCGGGGCCGTCACAGGCGTACGCGTAGATCCGACCGTCGGTCCCGATGACCGCCGCCTCGGCCTCGTGGAAGTCGCTGAAGAGGCGCTGGTTCAGCACGGTCGCGACGATCGGTTGCCCGTTGCCTCCGGAACCCGGTTCGTAGACCCACTCTGCGAGCGCGACGCCGTGGGCCTCGGTTGGTTGCCCGCGGCCCATGCAGATATTCGTGAGGTACACGAGGACGCGGTCGACCGGTCCGTCGGCAATGACCACCGCCGAGGTCGGCCACATCGCGCGGGTGTCGGTGGGACGTGTGCAGGTGGGGAACGCGTCTGTCGGTGACGCGAACTGCACCGGCTGCCCGCCGACGACGGCGTCGAGGGTCACCCCGGCACTTCCGGGCGGCGCCCAGGCCGCCGTGTTGTTGATGAAGTAGCGGAGCGAACCGTCGCCGGCGCGTTCCATCGAGTCGCCGAAGAGCCACAACGTCGACCCGTCCCGCAGCATCGCCGTCACCCCGGCGTCACGGTCGATCCGCGTGAGCGGATTCCCCGGCGGTGGCCCCACGGTCCCACCGGATGCGACCGCACCAGTGGTTGCCACCGAGTAGGTCGATGTCGACACGACGCCACCGCAAGGCAGCACGCGTGTTCCGACCAGCCCCGCGCCGGCGACCACGTCGGGTGCGGACACGCACACATCGTGAACTCCGTTGGCGAGCCCATCAATGGTGACGTCGAAACCGACCGCATCCCCGAATGCCGGGTAGGCGCCCGCGACATCCGGTCGTGACCCGGTTGCGGGCACGCTGTGGGGTGACCCGTCGACGGTGACGACCACTGTGACGGGGGCGCGCGTGTCGGGATCCGCGAACCAACCTCGTACCCGTACACCACCGGGCACCGGCGAAATGGTGTCGAGGGAACCAACCGGTCGGCTGTCGGCCACGTTCACGGTGCGACAGCCGACGATCCGGTCGTTGCCCAGGTGCTGGTTGACGGCAACCGCACAGAAGGTCCGGGTGCCGGCGGCGACACCAGTAATGCGTGCCGAATAGCCACGCCGCGCGTCGACACCGAGGAACGCGGCGACATCGGGCCGCGGACGATCGGCGACGGTCACCGTGACCGCCGGGTCGCCGACCTGGTCACGGCTGGCGGTCACGCGGACGTCGATCGAGCCGGCGGTGTCGGGGTCGTCAGCCCACCCTTCGACCACCAGGTCGGCCCCGTCGATCCGCACCGAGTCGAGCGATCCGCGGGGTTGGGTCACCGGCACATCGACCGTGCGGCAGTCGAGCCGGTGCAGGGCAGCGCCGCCGGCGACCGATGCGGTGACGCAGATCTCGTGTCGTCCCGGTGCAGCGGGCACCGCCAGGCGGAATCCGTGATCTGCGCCGGCCGCGGGAAACACCGCTGCGAGATCGGGCCGCGACGTCGCTGCCACGGCCGTCGCCGCGACCGAACCGTCGACGGTGGCCTTCAGTTCGACGGCGTCCGTGGCGGCAGGAAACAGGGCCCAGCCGCTGAGGGTCACCTCATCGGCGGCCAACACCTCCGCGGTATCGATCACCCCGACCGGCGGCGGCCCTGCACTCACCAGGCGGCACCCCAACGGGCGCTGGGGAAGGCGTCCCCCGGCGGCAACGACGCACACGAGATGGGGCCCAGGCGACGCCGCGAGTCGCACGTCGAAGCCGTGGAACGGTCCGGAGCGCGGGAAGAACCGCCAGATATCGGGACGCAGGTTCTGTGCCGGAACGAGTGTCCAGGACCGATCGACGGCGACGGCGACCCCGACGCCGCCACTCCCCAGAGGGTCGAGTGCCCACCCCGCCACCCGTACGGACCCCGGCGTCCCCTCGACGAGGTCGATCGATCCCTCCAGCCGCGGTCCCCTGCTTGCCGCAGCGGCTGCGTCCGGTGACGTGAGCGCGAGCAGGGCAAACCCGGCGCCGATCGCCACCACGACCGCGACGATCCAGGCCAGCGACGGCACCCGCCGCTGTGGGCGAGACCGTGGACGCTCGACTCGCGGTTGACGACGAGCGGCGAGCACGCGGGCTCAGCCCTGGGTCGTACCGCCGCCGAGCGCGGCGGGGAGCCGGTCACGCCACGCGCTGGTGGCGGCGGCGAGATCGACGTCGAGGAGGTCTTTGATCTTCAGCGCCGAGCCGCCCGCTTCGCCGATCCTCGCAACGGCCACTCCGGCCGCCTCACAGCGCTCCTCCACCTCGGCGAGGTGTTCTGGAGCGACGCAGAGCACCGCTCGCCCCGAGCCCTCCCCGAACAGGCCCTGGTGGTCGTGGATCCGCGCCACCGACCATCCCACTCCCGACACGACCGCCATCTCGGCGAGCGCGAGGCCCAGTCCGCCGCTCGAGACGTCGTGAGCGGCCTGCACCAAGTCGTTGAGGACGAGTGAGCGAAGCACGCCGGCGGTCGCCTGCAACGACGCCACGTCGAGCTCGGGAAGTTCGCCGCCGCGCAGCCCCTGACGCCACGCCCACAGCGACCCGGCGAGGGAGGTCGGGCCGTCCCCGAGGACGAGGAGTCGACCGCCGTCGACCAGTCCGATCCCCGGCGGCCGGCGCACGAGGGTGTCGACCATCCCGAGCACCGCGACCACCGGCGTCGGGTCGATGTCGGCGCCACGACTCTCGTTGTACAGGCTGACGTTGCCGCCGACCACGGGGATGCCAAGTGCACGGCAGGCGTCTGCGAGGCCGTCGATCGCCTCGGAGAGCTGCCACATCACCTCGGGATGCTCCGGGTTGCCGAAGTTCAGGCAGTTGACCATCGCGAGGGGTCGAGCTCCGACGGTCGCCAGGTTCATCACCGCTTCGGCCATCACCGCGCTCGCGCCGCGCCGGGGGTCGACGGCGCACCAACGGTGATTGCCGTCTGCCGTCAGCGCCAAGCCGCGGCCGGTATCTGCTCCGGTCGCCGGATCCTTCAGGCGCAAGACGGTCGCGTCCCCACCGGGGCCCACCACGGTATTGAGGAAGAGCTGGGAGTCGTACTGCGACGAGATCCACGTGTTGTCGCACAACATGTCGAGCAACGCCGCGCCGAGATCGTCCGGGGCCAGCTGGGCTGCTGGGTCGTCGGCGCGACGAGCGGCAAGGTCGGCCGGCGGCGCGAGCGGGCGGTCATAGAGCGGGGCGTCTTCGTGGAGCGACGCAGCGGGCACATCGGCGAAGACCGTCGCGCCGGCGGCGTCGTGGGGGCCGGTGGCGTCGAGGATCCGCAACGCTCCCCCTTCGGTGACGGTCCCGATCACCGACGCCCGCACCTCCCATCGCCGACAGATCTCCAGGACCCGGTCGAGGGAGTCGGGTTCGACGATCGCGAGCATCCGCTCCTGGGACTCCGAGGTCATGACCTCGAAGGGCTCCATGCCCTCCTCGCGGCGGGGCACCGCCCACACGTACACGTCCATGCCGACGCCACCGCGGCTCGCCGTCTCACTCGTGGCGCAGGTCAATCCGGCTCCGCCGAGATCCTGGATGCCCACGACGAGGCGGGCGTCGAGCAGCTCGAGGCAGGCCTCGATGAGCCGCTTCTCTTCGAAGGGGTCGCCCACTTGCACCGACGGCCGCTTCGCGGCGTCGGCTTCAGCGTCGGAGAAGCCCGCCGACGCCAGCACCGACACCCCGCCGATGCCGTCGCGCCCGGTGGTGGAACCCAGCAGCACCGCCAGATTGCCCTCACCGGTCGCCTGACCGAGCACCAGGCGTTCGTGGGGGAGGATGCCGAGACAGAACACATTGACGAGCGGATTGTCCTGATAGGTCGAGTCGAAGACGGCTTCGCCGCCGACGGTCGGAACGCCGACGGAGTTCCCGTAGCCCGACACTCCCGACACGACGCCTTCGGCAATCCAGCGGCTCCGCGGATCATCGAGGGGGCCGAAGCGCAGCGGATCCATCAGCGCGATCGGTCGGGCACCCATCGTGAAGATGTCGCGCAGGATCCCGCCGACTCCCGTTGCAGCGCCCTGGTACGGCTCGATCGCGGACGGATGGTTGTGGCTCTCGATCCGCATCGCCACGGCGATCCCGTCGCCGACGTCGATCACGCCGGCGTTCTCGCCCGGGCCCACCATGACATCGGGGCCATCGGTCGGGAATCGGCGAAGGTGGATCCGCGACGACTTGTAACTGCAGTGTTCCGACCACATCACCGAGTACATCGCCAACTCGAGGTGGTTCGGCCCTCGCCCGAGAATCCGGACAATGTCGTCGAGTTCGCCGTCGGTCAACCCGAGGCTGCGGTGCAGGGGTTCGGTCACTCCCGAAACCGTAGTGGCGGACGATTCACCCCTCTTACGCGTGCCGTCGCGCTGGGTGTGGTGCCGAGCCGAGATGCCCGGCGACCGCCGCGGTCACACCGCTGCAGTCCCCCTCATCAGTGAGTAATTGCGTTCAGTCAATTCACACCAATGCACCCCAGATTCGGCCTGCACACCATGCGGTGGTGCTTGTCCGTGTCGCGTCGATTGTGGTGGGATATTGCGATGCCACCCAAGAAGAAGCATGAATTGTCCCCGGAGCACAAAGCGGCGATGGCGAGCGGCCGCACCATGGGCCGGAGCGTGAAGGCATATCTCACCGCCTTGGACTCAAACCGTCCCCGTCGTGGGCGCAAGCGCACGCCCGAATCGATCAACCGTCGGCTGGCAGCGATCCAGGAAACCTTCGATTCAGCCGAACCATTGAAGCGACTTGCCCTCGCCCAAGAACGTATGAATCTCGAGGCCGAATTGCAGGCCATGGAGACCACCGTCGACATGTCCGCGCTCGAAGACGCGTTCGTGGCGGTCGCCAAGGAGTACTCGGCCTCGAAGGGCTTCAGCTACGCAGCGTGGCGTGAGGTCGGCGTCCCTGCCGAGGTGTTGCGCCGCGCCGGGATCAGCCGCTCGTCCTGATTCCCGGGTCGGTCCGACAGGCAGGCGAAGTGCCCGTCTTCACCCAATCGACCTGAACTACTGGCGGCTGGCCGCTGCGAGCAACGACAACAGCAGCGGTCGGCCGTCGGTCGAACCCAGCAACTCGTGGGAGGCCCGCTCAGGGTGGGGCATCAGGCCAACCACATTGCGACCTTCATTGCACACGCCCGCGATGTCATCGACCGACCCGTTCGGGTTCTCGACATATCGCAACACAATCCGATCCGCATCGCGGAGCTCGGCCAGCGTCTCGGTGGAACAGGTGTAGTTCCCTTCGAAATGGTTGATCGGGATCCGCAGCTCCGCGCCGAGCGTCGCCTCGTTGGTCAGTGCAGAGTTGGTGGACTCGACCCGCAATATCGCGGTATCGCAGCGGAACTTCAGGCCGGCATTCTTCTGGAGTGCCCCGGGGAGCAGGCCCGCCTCGGTGAGAATCTGGAATCCGTTGCAGATTCCCACAACCGGCCCACCGTCGGCCGCGAACGCCGTGACGGCCTCCATCACCGGGCTGAATCGGGCGATCGCGCCTGGTCGGAGATAGTCACCGTGGGCGAACCCGCCGGGGATGATGACCGCGTCGAAGCCCGCCAGGCTGCTCGCCTCGTGCCAGACGATCTCGGCGTCGCCACCGAGGTGACGAATCGCTTCGACCGCGTCGAACTCGCAGTTGGACCCAGGGAACAACACCACGCCGACGCGTGCGGTCATCGCGCGTCCTCGAGGGCCGCCATGCGGATCTCGGAATCCTCAATGACGGGGTTCGTCAGGAACCGACGACAAAGGTCTTCGACCTCGGCGCGTGCCGTCGCTTCGTCGGGGGCGTCGATCTCGAAACGGATCGACTTGCCGACCCGAACACCCGACACGCCCGGGAAACCGAGCGTCGGAAGGGATCGCTCGATCGTGGAGCCCTGGGGATCAGCGACACCGGCTCGCAGCGACACCTCGACGGTCACATCGAAAATCATGAACTCATGCTCCCACATCACGATGACGGCGCTGAACGCCGCCGGACTTCACGCGGCTCAGCCTCCCGGCCAGTCGGCGAAGCGGCGGCCCGTGACCCGTTCGTACGCCGTGACATAGCGCGTCGAGGTTGCATCGACGACCTCTGCCGGCAGCGGCGGGGGTGGCGGTTGCTTGTTCCAGTCGAGACTGTCGAGGTAATCCCGGACCGGTTGCTTGTCGAAGCTGGGCGGCGTCGCACCCGGCGTCCATTCATCAGCGGGCCAGAACCGCGATGAGTCCGGCGTCAGCACCTCGTCGGCAAGCACGAGTTCACCCTCGATGAAACCCAACTCGAACTTCGTGTCCGCGACGATGATGCCCCGTTGCGCGGCAAGCTCGGCCCCGCGTTCGTAGACCGCCAGGCTGATCTCACGGGCGAGCGACGCAACCTCCCGGCCGATCAGCACGGCGGCCTGCTCGAAGGAGATGTTCTGATCGTGTCCGGACTCGGCCTTGGTCGACGGCGTGAAGATCGGCTCCGGCAGCTTCGACGCCTCGACGAGACCCTCCGGCATCGGCATGCCGTGAACCGTGCCGTGCTCGCGATATTCCTTCCACGCGGAGCCCGACAGGTAACCGCGGACGATGCACTCGATCGGCAGCATCGACGCCCGACGACACAGCATGATCCTGCCCGTCGCCGCCGCGGGAAGCCCCTCCATCTCGGTTGCGATCAGGTGGGAACCGACAATGTCGGCCATCTCGCCGAACCAGAACGCGGAGGTTGCGGTGAGGACCCGTCCCTTGTTGGGGATCGGTTCGGCCATGATCACGTCGAAGGCCGACAAGCGATCCGACGCCACCAGCAGCAGGCGATCCTCGCCGGCGTCGTAGATGTCGCGGACCTTGCCCGAATACAGGTGTGGGAGATCGATTCGGAGGTCTGAGGCGGAGTTGGTCACAGGATCGGCGCCGGGTCGTAGGAGGCGGCATCGGGATAGCGCGCCGCCACCTTCCCGATGTCGTCGATGATCCGCTGGGTCTGACGGCCGGCATGGCCGGCGAACGTCAACGGCTCGTCGAGGAGCGCGTCGAGCGCCGCGCGGCTCAGGCCGAGTCGCTCGTCTGCTGCGAGGCGATCGAGCAGATCGTTCGCGCCGAGGGCGGACTCGCGCATGTCGAGCGCAACCGCGACGGCGTGCTCCTTGATCGCTTCGTGCGCCTGTTCGCGACCGACACCGCCTTTGACCGCGGCGACGAGGATCTTGGTCGTCGCGAGGAACGGGAGGTAGCGACGCAACTCGGCGTCGATGACCGCCGGATAGGCGCCGAAGTCATCGAGCACGGAGAGGAACGTCTCGAGCAGGCCGTCGATGGCGAAGAACGCGTCAGGCAACGCCACTCGGCGGACGACCGAGCAGGACACGTCACCCTCGTTCCACTGATCACCGGCGAGGCCCGCCACCATCGTCTGGTAGCCGGTCAGGATCGTCTTGAATCCGCAGATCCGCTCGCAACTCCGGCTGTTCATCTTGTGGGGCATCGCGGAACTGCCCACCTGGCCGGGCCGGAACCCCTCGGTCGCCAACTCGTGTCCAGCCATGAGGCGCAGGGTCGTCGCGAAGCTCGCCGGGCCTGCGGCGACCTGCACCAGCGCGCTCACCACATCGAGATCGAGTGACCGCGGGTAGACCTGACCGACGCTCGTGAGCACCTGGTCGAAGCCGAGATGCCCCGCAACCGCCGCCTCGAGGGCGTCGACGTCGTCGAGGAGGTCGAGCTGGTCCTGTTGCGTTCCCATCGGGCCCTTGATGCCCCGCAACGGGTACCGGGCCACCAACTCGTCGACTCGCTGGAAGGCGACGAGCATCTCCTGGGCGCAGTTCGCGAATCGCTTTCCGAGCGTGGTGACCTGCGCCGCCACGTTGTGGCTGCGGCCGGCGAGCGGCTGGTCCGCGTACTCGGCGCCGAGCCGACCCAGCCGCACCAGCGCGGCCACCATGCGGTCCCGTACCACCACGAGGGCGTCACGCGCCTGCATCTGCTCGACGTTCTCGGTGAGGTCCCGCGACGTCATCCCCTTATGGATGTGCTCGTGACCCGCGAGTGCGCAGAACTCGTCGATGCGAGCCTTCACGTCATGGCGGGTGGTCCGCTCACGATCTTCGATCGATGCGAGATCGACGTGCTCGATCACCGCCTCGTACGCCTCGATGACACCGTCGGGAACCTCGACGCCCAGCTCGCGCTGTGCACGGAGGACGGCGATCCACAGCCGACGCTCGGCAATCACCTTCGCTTCGGGGGACCACACCGCCCGCATCCTCGGGCTGGCGTAGCGGCCCGCGAGCACGTTGGGGATCACGGGAGTGAGCCTACCGGCCCATGGAGTGCAGCCCGTCCGGTGCCGATAGTGAGGCGGGATGAGCTACTGCGCACGCCACACGATGCTGGAGACGGTGGCGACGTGTCGTGAATGCTGCCGGGACTACTGCGAGGAATGCCTCGTGTATCCCTTCGGCGATCGTGAACCGCCGATGTGCATTCCCTGTGCCCTCGCGTTCGCCGGGATCGGGTCAAAGCGAATCGCTCGTCGGTCTCGGCCGAGTTGGGCGGAGCGGAGGCGAAAGGCCGCGGCCCCGACACCCCCAGCGGTTGCGGCGACCCGGCCTCCGGAAGGCGGCCCGATCGAGTTGCCCGACTGGGCGGTGCGCTGAGCGACGCCGGTCGCGCCGCGATCGGTCTGACTCAAGCGGACGCGGCGATGTCGCTGCGGTACTGCATTCCCGGCCACGAAATGCACGCGACGCCCGCCATCGCCCGCTCTCTCGCCTCCGCGACGGTCGCCCCGCGACCCGTCACGTTCAGGACCCTCCCACCCGCGGTGGTGAGCGAGCCCTCCGCATCACGACCGACCCCGGCGCACGAGACCGTCACACCGTCGATCGCCTCGGCGGCTCCGAGCCCGTCGATGCGGTCGCCGGTCCGCGGCGAGTCGGGGTACCCCTCGGAGGCGCACACCACCGTCACCATCGCGTCAGGGGAGAACGTGGGGGCCGCGCCGAGGTGACCGTCGGCCGCGCTCGACAACAGATCGACGAGGTCGCTCGTGATCCGCGGCACCACGACCTGGCACTCGGGGTCCCCGAAGCGGACGTTGTACTCGAGCAGCTTCGGGCCCTCGGCGGTCAACATGAGCCCGGCGAAGAACACACCGCGGTAGTCGATCCCCCGGCGACGCAGCGTCGCGACCGTCGGCTCGATGAAGCGGTCCATCACGTCGTCGACGATCCCGTCGGGCCCCGCAGGGCTGAACGCACCCATCCCACCGGTATTCGGACCACGGTCGCCGTCGAAGATCCGCTTGTGGTCACGGGCGGGAGCGAGGGGCACGACCCGCGTGCCGTCACACACGGCGAACACCGACAGCTCCGGCCCGACGAGTCCCTCCTCGATCACGAGTTGGCGACCCGCGTCGCCGAACGCCGCGCCGGACAGATAGTCACCGACCGCGTTCCGCGCCTCGATGAGCGAATCGGTGACCACTACCCCCTTGCCGGCGGCGAGTCCGTCGGTCTTGATGACATACGGCGGCAGGAGCTGGTCGAGGAACGCGAGCGCCGGTTCCTCGTCGGTGAAGGTGTCGTAGCGGGCAGTGGGAACACCCGCCTCGGCGAGCAGCGCCTTCATCCACGCCTTCGACCCCTCGAGGCGCGCCCCCTCCGCGCCGGGGCCGAACACGCGCTTGCCGTCGGCGCGGAGCCGGTCCGCGAGCCCCTCGACGAGGGGAACCTCCGGCCCGATGACGTAGAGGTCCGCATCCTCGGGCGGAGTCGGGACCGAGTTGGGGATCCCGGGATTCCCCGGGCTGACGACCACCTCGGCACTGCGGGCGAGGGTTGCAGCAAGTGCGTGTTCACGCCCGCCGCTCCCGATGACACACACCTTCACGGGGTCAGTCTCGCAGACCTCGCCGCCGGCGGAACGCTCAGGCGGCGTCGGCTCGCCGGACGTACTGGTCGCGCCCGGGGCCCGTGCCGACGAAGGTGATCGGCACGCCGACCTGCTCCTCGAGGAACTCCAGGTAGGTCCGCGCCGCCGCCGGGAGGTCGCCACGTTCCCGAGCGCCCGACAGGTCGGTCTCCCAGCCCGGGAGTTCTTCGTAGACGGGCACCGCCGCGTGAAGGTCCGACTGGTGGTACGGCAGGTGCGTGTGACGGGTGCCGTTGATGTCGTACGCGACGCAGACCTTCACCGTCGGGAAGACATCGAGGATGTCGAGCTTCGTGATGGCCAGTTCGCTGAGGGAGTTGAGCCGCACGGCATGACGCAGCATGACCGCGTCGAACCAACCCGGCCGGCGGCGGCGCTTGGTGTTGACGCCGTACTCGTGACCTCGATCGACGAGCAGATCCCCCACCTCGTCGAACAGCTCCGTCGGCATCGGCCCTGACCCGACGCGGGTGACGTACGCCTTGGCGATACCGACGATTCGATCGATGTGGCGGGGGCCCACCCCGGCGCCGACACAAGCGCCACCGGCGATCGGATTCGACGAGGTCACGAAGGGGTAGGTGCCGTGGTCGAGGTCGAGGAAGGTCGCCTGCGCACCTTCGAACAGCACGTTTCGGCCCGCTTCGAGCGCCTCGTGCACGAGCGACACCGTGTCGGAGACGTACGGCGCGATCCGGGGCGCAACCTCGCTGAGGTAGCGATCGGCCATCTCGTCGGGATCGAATCCGAGCCGGTTGTAGACCTTGGCGAGGATGAGGTTCTTCTCCCCGAGCACCGCCCGGAGCTTCTCCCGGAGAATCTTCTCGTCGAGCAGGTCTTGCACTCGAATGCCGACCCGCGACGCCTTGTCGGCGTAGGTCGGGCCGATGCCGCGTTTGGTCGTCCCCAGCTTGTTCTTCCCGAGATGCCGCTCGATGAGGCGGTCGAGTTCCTGGTGGTAGGGGAAGATCAGGTGGGCATTCCCCGAAACGGCGAGCCGCGAGCAGTCGATCCCGCGCGCCTCGAGTGAATCGATCTCCGCAAGCAACACCACCGGATCGACGACGACGCCGTTGCCGATGACGGGAACGATGTGGTCGTAGAGGACTCCCGACGGCAACAGCTGCAGAGCGAACGACTCGCCGTCGACGACAATCGTGTGGCCGGCGTTGTGGCCGCCTTGGTAGCGCACCACGAGCGACATCTCTTTGGCGATGAGGTCGGTGAGCTTCCCCTTGCCCTCGTCGCCCCACTGAGTGCCCACCACGATGGTTGCCGGCATGTCGCTCCTCGACAATCTGCCCCGGAAAAGGGGACGGATGATCTTAGCGCTGGGCCTTCCCCCACCCCCATTGCGACGCCGTCACCCCGCCACGAACTCGGCCCCCTCCGCGAACTCGGCCCTCACCGCGCCCACACAACCCGCCC
>JAKOVA010000233.1 GCA_029782335.1 Actinomycetes bacterium
CTGACCGACCGCGACGGCAAGGTCATCGTCGCGAAGGACAAGCGGATCAACGCCAAGCACATCCGCGACATGGAAGCGGCCGGCATGAAACACGTGTCGGTGCCCGAGGACTACCTGCTCGGGCGCACGCTCGCGCACAACGTCGTCGACGCCGAGACCGGCGAGGTCGTCGCGAAGGCCAATGACGAGCTGACCGAGGAGTTGCTGAAGAAGCTGCGCGCGGCCAACGTCCGCGAGATCCGCGCGATCTACACGAACGACCTCGACCAGGGCCCGTACATCTCGCAGACGCTGCGCGTCGACGAGACCGCCGACCAGCTGGCCGCGCGGATCGCGATCTACCGCATGATGCGCCCCGGCGAGCCGCCCACCGAAGACGCGGTCGAGGCGCTGTTCAACCGGCTGTTCTACAGCGAGGACGCGTACGACCTGTCGAAGGTCGGCCGCATGAAGTTCAACCGGCGCGTCGGCCGCGAGGAGCTCACCGGCCCGATGACGCTGACCAACGAGGACATCCTCGCGGTCATCAAGATCCTGGTCGACCTGCGCAACGGCAAGGGCGAGATCGACGACATCGACCACCTGGGCAACCGCCGGGTGCGCTGCGTCGGCGAGCTGGCCGAGAACCAGTTCCGCGCCGGCCTCGTGCGGGTCGAGCGCGCCGTCAAGGAGCGCCTCGGCCAGGCCGAGACCGAGAACCTGATGCCGCACGACCTGATCAACAGCAAGCCGATCAGCGCCGCCATCCGCGAGTTCTTCGGCTCGTCGCAGTTGTCGCAGTTCATGGACCAGACCAACCCGCTGTCCGAGATCACGCACAAGCGACGGGTCTCGGCGCTGGGCCCGGGCGGCCTGACCCGCGAGCGCGCCGGCTTCGAGGTGCGCGACGTGCACCCGACGCACTACGGCCGCGTGTGCCCGATCGAGACGCCCGAGGGCCCGAACATCGGCCTGATCAACTCGCTGTCGCTGTACGCGCGCCTGAACGAGTACGGCTTCCTCGAGACGCCGTACCGCAAGGTCGTCGACAACCGCGTCACCGACGAGATCCACTACCTGTCGGCGATCGAGGAAGGCCGCTACGTCATCGCGCAGGCCAACGCCGCGGTCGACGCGAACAACCGGCTCACCGGCGACCTGGTGTCGGTGCGCAAGGCCGGCGAATCCGAGCTCACCTCGCCCGAGCACGTGCAGTACATGGACGTGGCGCCGTCGCAGATCGTCTCGGTCGCGGCCTCGCTCATCCCGTTCCTCGAGCACGACGACGCGAACCGCGCGCTGATGGGCTCGAACATGCAGCGCCAGGCCGTCCCCTGCCTGCGTCCCGAGAAGCCCGTCGTCGGCACCGGCATCGAGCGCACCTGCGCGGTCGACTCGGGCACGGTGGTCGCCGCACTTCGCGGCGGCGTGGTCGACTACGTCGACGCCGAGCGCATCGTGGTGCGCGTGAACGACGCCGAGGCCGCCGCGGGCGAGGTCGGTGTCGACATCTCCAACCTGATCAAGTACACGCGCAGCAACCAGAACACGAACCTCAACCAGCGCCCGATCGTCAAGCAGGGCGACGTGATCGTCAAGGGCGACGTCATCGCCGACGGCGCCTCGACCGACCGCGGCGAGCTGGCGCTCGGCCAGAACATGCTGGTCGCGTTCATGCCCTGGACCGGCTACAACTGCGAGGACTCGATCCTGATCTCCGAGAAGGTCGTCGCCGACGACCGCTACACCTCGATCCA
>JAKOVA010000267.1 GCA_029782335.1 Actinomycetes bacterium
CGCACGTCGCGGGCGATCCAGAGGGGCGCCTACGTCGGGAATTCGATGCCGAATCACCAGATCGAGACGCCGCTGCTGGCGAGCCGTCTTCTCGGACTGGACGTGATCCAGGCACGACGCGCCGTGAGCCACTCCGGCTTTCTGGCGATGGAGAGTTGTCCGATCGGCTGGATGAGCGACAGCAAGGTGCTCTGCAACGGCCTGCCGGCGATGTGGGGGATTGTCGCGGCTTCCCTTGCGAAGGAGGGGCTCGTCGGCAATCTCGACATGATCGAACATCCTGCCGGCCTGCTGAGCACCGTTTCGGAGGTCGTCGATCAGACGGAGCTCCTGAAGGACCTGGGGCGGGAGTGGTACACGCGGACGTTGAACACGAAGCGCCATCCGTCGTGCGCCTACAACCTCGCTGCGATCGAATGCGCGATCGCCCTCAGGGCGCGCATTCCGGATTTCGATCCGTTTCGCGTAAGCAAGCTTGAGATCGAGGGGCCGGGCGTCATGCTCTACGTCGCTTCGCGCTTCCAGGCGCTCGAACCCGACGTCTACGAGCAGGTCCGGCAGGAGGCGATTACCCATGTCGCGCTCTGCTTCGATGCCGGCTACGGAATCATGGCTTCGCTGGTCGACGGCGAGCTCGGATACCGCCAGTACCTGAATGACCGGATTTTCTCCGACGAGGTGCGGCATCTGCGTTCGCGCATCGAGTTCCGCGCCGACCCGGTGATGCACGCCGCCTACTACGCCGACTATCAGTACGGTGCGCGCGTGCGCGTGACCATGGACGACAGTCGCCAGTACGTCGAGGAGCGCAGGCAGCTTCTCGGCGCGAGGGACAGGCCGTTCGATCACGCAATCAAGTTTCGGGAGGGCGCCTCGGGACTGCTCGATCCGCAGAAGATCGAAGAGGCGATCGGGGCACTGCGCAGTCTGGAGCGTTGCGAGGACGTCCGCCACGTGACTCGCATTCTGGAAACGTGATCAGGGAGATGGGAATGAAGGAGTACGCGGAGTTCGATGGCCTTGCCTTTGCGGTGACCTGGCCTCCGAACGTCACGTTCGGGGCGGGGGCCGTGGCGGGCCTCGGCGACCGTGCGCGCGCGATGGGGGGAAGAAAGGCGTTGCTCGTCACCGATCCGGGACTCGTGGCGATCGGCCTCGCCGACAAGGTTGCCGGGTCGCTGCGGGCCGCGGGCATCGAGGCCGACGTCTTCGGAAAGGTCAAGCCGAATCCAACCATGGCCGAGGTCACCGAAGGTGTCGCGCGCGTCAGCAGCGGTGGACACGACTTTATTGTCGCGCTGGGTGGTGGCAGTTCGATCGATGCAGCAAAGGTCATCTCGATGCAGTTGCTGTCAGGGCGCACCATCCACGAGATCGAGGCCAAGGGTGTCGACGATGCGCCCGGTGTGCCGCTGGGCTTCATTGCGGTTCCGACCACTGCCGGCACCGGCAGCGAGGCGACGACCGGCGCCCTGGTGAAGGACGCGAGCGGAAAGAAGTACCTGGTACGCAGCGTTCGTTGCAGGCCGGCCCAGTCGATCCTCGATCCGGAGCTCACCCGCAGCGTCCCCGCGCGGATGACGGCGTCGACCGGAATGGATGCGTTCATTCATGCGGTGGGCTCCTACACCAATGTGCAGGTGAACCCGATCGGCGACGTCTGTGCCCAGGAGGCGATTCGGCTCGTGAGCGGCAACCTCCTGAAAGCCATCGAGGATGGCAACGACCTGTCGGCACGCAGCGCGATGATGCTGGCGAGTCATCTCGCCGGAATCGCAATCTCGCAGAAAGGCAACGACGCGATCCACGGACTGAGTACGGCAGTCGAGTCGATGGTCGACTGCACGCACGGCGAGAGCCTGAGCGCATTGATGCCGCACGTCCTTCGCTTCAATCACGAGGCTGCTGCGCCGCGCTATGCGCAGATTGCCCGGCTGATGAGGCGCGACGTCGCCGGAATGACAATCATCGAGGCGGCTGCCGTCGGGATCGAGGCAATGATCGAGCTTCGGGACGCGGCGGGCACATGCCGGGCCCTGCGCGAGATCGGCGTGAAGCCGGAGATGACCGAGCGCCTCGCGGACCTGGCCGCGAAGGGGCGTTCAACGCTGATCAACTGCCGAAAGCCCGATCGCGGCGAGATCGTCACGCTCTACCAAGCGGCGATCTGAGGGAACTCTCGTGGAGCAACGAGCGATGAAGCGAGAGGATGTCCTTCGTTCAACCCCCTATCCGATGCTCATAGGCGGCAGGGAGGTGGCGAGCGTATCCGGCAAGACGTTCGCCACTTACGATCCATCGAACGGCACGAAGCTGGCCGACGTCTGCGAAGCGGGTCCCGAGGACGTCGACCGGGCGGTCGCCGCCGCGTATGACGCCTTTCATGGCCCCTGGCGCGGCGTGCTTCCGAAGGACCGGTCGCGGATGCTGATGAAGCTGGCCAGGCTGCTGGAGTCGAAAGTCGAGGCGATGTCGTGGCTGGAGTGCTACGACGCCGGAAAGCCCATCGCGGCCTCCAGGGCCTGGCTCAACGGGGCCCCGGGCACCCTCGAGTACTACGCCGGCATTCTGCTCGGGTTGGCGGGCGAGACGCTCGACGTTTCGGATCGGACGCTCTTCGACTACACAGTGCGCGAACCGCTCGGTGTCTGCGGCCTGATCGTTCCATGGAATTTTCCGCTCAGCATCGCGCTGCTGAAGATGGCGCCGGCGCTGGCGGCGGGCAATTGCGTCGTCGTCAAGCCGTCCGAAGTCACGCCGCTTTCGACGGTGGAACTCGGTACGCTGGTCGCGGAGGCCGGATTCCCGCCAGGCGTCGTGAACATCGTCAACGGTCCCGGGGATCCAGTCGGCATGGCGCTGGTCCGCGATCCGAGGGTCGCCAAGATCTCCTTCACCGGCGGCACCGTGACCGGCAAGAAGATTTTCCGCGAGGCCGCCTCGACGGTGAAGCGACTGACCCTGGAACTCGGGGGCAAGTCGGCGTCGCTGGTCTTCGCCGATGCCGACCTGGGAAAGGCGGTGGGAGTTGCCTACAACGACATGGTTCGCAACTCGGGGCAGGTCTGCGGTGCCTGCACTCGCTTGCTGCTGCACGAGTCGATTGCCGACGCCTTCATCGAGGCATTGGCCGCCAAGCTGCGGCCGTTGCGAATCGGCCTCCCGGACGATCCGGCAACGGAGATGGGGCCGCTCGTCAGTCCTGTCCAACTCGCCCGGGTGACCGACTACCTCGAGATCGGTCGCAACGAGGGGGCGAACATCGAGTCGTACTCCGATCCGCGTTCCCGCCCTGAGCTGGCAGGCGGGTGCTACATCGCGCCGACCCTGATCCGGGGGGCTACGAATGCGATGAGGGTGGCGAGGGAGGAGATCTTCGGGCCGGTTCTCACGGTGATCCGGTTCGGCTCGGAGGAAGAGGCCGTCCGGATCGCGAACGACTCGAGCTACGGCCTGGCCGCGTGCGTCTTCACCAGCGATGCGTCCAGGGCGATGCGCATGACCCGTTCGCTCAGCGCGGGAACAGTCTGCGTGAACACGGGAGTTCGTTCGTCGGTCGACGCGCCGTTCGGCGGGTTCCGCGAAAGCGGCCTCGGCAAGGAGCGAGGCAAGGAGGCCCTGCTGGACGACACGCAGATCAAGAACGTTCGTTACGGATTGGCTTGAGGTCGTCGATACCGCTTCATACCGTCGAAGGAGGAGCACATGAAAGCGTTGCACAGGTACTTTGGGATCCTGCTGACTACCGCTGTCGCGCTGGCCGCCGGGGTGGGGCCGGTTCAGGCTCAGAACTATCCCGACAAGACCATCCACTTCGTCGTGCCCTGGCCGCCGGGGGGCGCAGCAGACATGATGGCGCGCCTGATCGGCGAAGGCATCGCCAAGGAGCTCGGGCAGAGTGTCGTCGTGGAGAACAAGCCGGGTGCCGGCGGCCTGATCGGCACCGAAGCGGTTGCACGCTCCGCCCCGGACGGCTACACGCTCGTACTCGGGAGCACAGGCCCCAACTCGATCGCCGGGAGCCTCTACCGAAACCTGCGCTACGACCCGGCCAAGGATTTGACGGGCGTGACCCAGATCACCGAGTTGCCGCTGCTGCTGATCGTCAATGCGTCGCTGCCGGTGAACTCGGTGCGCGAGCTGATCGACTACGCGAAAAGGAATCCGGGCAAGCTCAATTTCGGATCGGTCGGTGCCGGTACTGCCCAGCACCTGACGTCCGAGATCTTCAAGGCGAAGGCCGGCCTCGACATGGTGCACGTGCCCTACAAGGGAAGCGCGCCGGCGTTCACCGGGCTCGTCGGAGGGGAAGTCCAGATGCTCTTCGACAACATCCCTGCTTCCCAGGCGATGATCAAGGCGGGCAAGGTGAAGGCAATCGCGATCAGCAGCCGCAGTCGGTCGCCGGCGTTGCCCGACGTACCGACCGTCGCCGAGTCCGGCCTGCCGGGTTTCCACGTCGTGGCGTGGCAAAACGTTGCAGTGCCCGCGGGTACACCTCCTGCGATCGTGCAGCGGCTCAACAATGAAATTGTCAAGTTCATCAATACCGACGCGATGCGCAAGCGACTCACGGACATGGGCGCGAACGTCGTCGGCAACACGCCAGAGCAGGAAGCGAAGAGGATCCGCGACGAAGTGGCGCAGTGGGGCGCAGCCGTCGCCGCCGCGGGGGTCAAGTTGGACTACTAGCGGTTGCCGCTGCGACGAATGTGCCGAGCCGCCGTTGCCTTGCCATGACGCGAACGATCTTCGAGCCCGAACGACGCACGCCAGTCCTCGGTGAACCGGAAGTCCTGGTCGTGGGTGGCGGTGCGGCCGGAATCGCTGCCGCGTGCGCGGCGGCCCGCAGCGGGGTCGAGACCCTTCTGATCGAGCGCTTCGGATTCCTTGGCGGTACCCTGACCGCCGTCACGCTGGGCGGTTTCTGCGGCACGCATGCGATCGTCGACGACTCGCGACTGGCGCGCGTCGTCGGCGGGTTGTACCTGGATCTCGAGGATCGCCTTCGCAAGCGAAACGCGGTATCCGATCCGGTCCGCCACGGTCGGATCCTGGGGGTGCCTTACGACTCGGTCTGCCTGAAGCTGGTCGCTGACGAGATGGTTGCCGCGCAAGGGGTGACGGCGCTCCTGCATACGCATGTCGTCGGCGTGCGTCGCGAAGGCGACCGGGTCGACGCAGTCATCGTCGAGAACAAGGGCGGAAGGGCAGCGATCTGCCCGCGCGTCGTCGTCGATTGCTCGGGCGACGGCGACGTTGCGGCGTTCGCGGGCGCCGAATACGCGCTCGGCGATGATGGACGAACGCAGGCGGGTTCCACGATGTTTCGCCTCGCCGGCGTCGACACGAAAATTGCCGGAAGTCTGACACGCCCGCAGATCCGCGAGCTGCTCGAGCGTGCCGTGAGCGAGGGCTATCCGCTTCCGAGGACGGCCACGGGCGTGCACGTCAACCCGATCGAAGGGGTCGTGCACCTGAATGTCACGCGACTCGGGCGCCCCGACGGCAGCACCTATGACCTCACGAATCCGCAGAACCTCACCGAGGCCGAGCGCGTCGGACGGGCGCAAGCGTTTGTCTACGAAGAGGTGTTCCGACGCTACGTCCCGGGCTTCGAGAGAGCGCGCATCGTCGACATCGGCGCGATGGTAGGCATCCGCGAAACGCGGCTGGTCAAGGGCGAAGAGGTCTTGACGGAAGAAGCAGTGAGGAACTGCGTCAAACCGAAGAGCCGGATCGCCTGCACGTCCTGGCCGCTAGAGACGCACCAGGGAGGCAGAGGGACGACCTGGGAGTTTCTTCCCGACGGGGACTACTACGGCATTCCGTACGGTTGCCTGGTCGTGAGAGGCCTGGAGAACGTCTTCGTTGCAGGCAGGAATCTGTCTGCGACGCACGCTGCGCAAGCGTCGGCACGAGTGGCGGGGCCGTGCTTCGCGATGGGCGAGGCGGCCGGCATTGCGGCGGCGATGGCCGCCCGGGGCAATGTTCGCAGCAGGGACGTACC
>JAKOVA010000273.1 GCA_029782335.1 Actinomycetes bacterium
ACGGCATCAGGTCCCATTCGATGCCGCGGTGCGAGAGGTTGTAGAGCAGCTGGTTCGCCGCGACGTGCGGGCCTCCGGCGATCGCCCACAGTTCGTGCATGTCGGCGAGGTCCAGGTTGCTCACGCCCCAGTGACGGATCTTGCCTGCGCGCCGCAGCGCCTCGAAGCCCTCGACGGTTTCCGCGAGCGGAATCGTGCCGCGCCAGTGCAGCAGGTAGAGGTCGATGCGATCGGTACGCAGGCGCCGCAGGCTGCGCTCGCAGGCCGCCGCCGTGCCTTCGCGCGACGCGTTGTGCGGATAGACCTTCGTGACGACGAAGGCTTCGTCGCGGCGGCCGGCCAGCGCCTCGCCGACGAGTTCCTCGGCGCGCCCGTCGCCGTACATTTCGGCGGTGTCGACGAGGGTCAGCCCGAGGTCCAGCCCGAGGCGGATCGTCGCGACCTCCTCGCGGCGCGTGGCGTGGCTGTCGCCGAGGTTCCAGGTGCCCTGGCCGAGTGCGGGGACGGCTTCGCCGCTCGGGAGCGTCACCGTGGGGAGGCCGGCGCTCATCGTTCAACGATACCCGCGGCGGGTTGCCGCATCCAGCGCCGGTCGAACGAGGTCCGTCGCTGGCGGCAAACGCCGATCGGCCGACGGACTCGACCATCGGCAATACAGACCCGTCCTTCCGATCCTCATAGCATCTGGTCGCACAGAGCGTGGAAATCGAGCCGATATATTGCTAAGATGCAATACAAGAGCGCTGTGCTGTTCGTGCACGCCAAGGAGGTTCGAGACGACGGCTCGATCGTCGAGATCGTCATCTGGGAGCTCCCGCGGCCGTTGCCACCATGTTCACATCGGTTCAAGTATCGCCTGTACTACGGTGCTACCGGGAGGTGCCGGGTTCGATATGACAACGAGCGCGGCAAGGGCGATCACCGGCACTTCGCGAATCACGAGGAGCGTTACGTCTTCGCATCGATCGAGCAACTGCTCGAAGACTTCCGATTGGACGTGGAACGGTGGGACTGAACATGAAGGCGATCATCGAGGTGTCCCGACGCGGTTCGGTCTTTCGGACC
>JAKOVA010000016.1 GCA_029782335.1 Actinomycetes bacterium
CTGCGCCGCCAGCGCGCCGAGCAGCTGCACAGCCGCAAGCTGCGCAGCTTCGACGAAGTCGCGTTCCAGTAGCGGGGGCGCGCCCCCTGCCGACCTACGGCTGCTTCGGCGTCTGGTACTCGGCTTCCTTCTGGAACGGCTCCCAGATGGTCTCGAAGCCGACGAACCCCTTTTCGTTCGGCGGCAACGCGCGCGTCGTCACGAAGCGCGAATGTCCGTCAGGAACGGGGGCCTTGGGGGACTGCTGCTGCTCGCTCATGCTTCACCTCCTATCGCCGTGGAGTCAGGTCGGCATCCGCAAGCGCTCGCGCCCGGGCCGTCCTCCACCATTGAATGTTGCTGCTCAGACAGGTCTCAGCAGCCTCGGGTCGATGTCCGGGCCAGCGGCCATCGCCCCGCCGGCCTTGATCTCGTCACTGGTTGCGTCGCGCACGGTCAGGATCTCGAGCGTGAAGACGACCTCCCTGCCGCAAAGCGGGTTGTTGCCGTCGACCGTCAGGGTCTCGTCGTCCATGTGCGTCACGAGAAAGCTGCGCGTCTGTCCAGCGTCGTTTTCCATCAGGATCGATGCGCCGACTTGCCGATATTCCTCGGGGACGTTCTCGATGCGGTCGGTGAAGACCAGCGATTCGTCCCTGGGACCGAAGATCTGGTTGCCGTCGATCGCCACTTCGATGACGTCGCCGGCCGATCTGCCTTCGAGCTGCGCGTGCACCGATGGGGCCAGGATCTCGGTGTGGCCATGGACGTATCCCAGGGGGAACTCGACCCTGGTCAGGACATGCCCCGACTTCCTGTCGACGACCTTGTAGGTCAGCTCGACGAACTTGCCGGTCTGGATGGCTTGGTTCACGTCAGATCCCGACAGAGTGGTCAGAAGATGGAGGCACCGAAGATCCTGAGTTGCCCGTCCTCGTAGCCGAGCACGAGTCGGCCGAGCCATTCGCCGGGCTTCTTCGTGCTGCGCTGCCGGAACAGGACGGTCACGTGTTCGCCGCGACGGATGATACCCAGCGTGTCGAACTGGTCGGACAGACTCCGGGCCAGCTCGCTGTGGGCGAACTGGTG
>JAKOVA010000020.1 GCA_029782335.1 Actinomycetes bacterium
GACGGGAACAGGAACGGCATTTCGAGCGCCTTGATCTCGGGCACGAAGGCCTCGACCGGCCCGGTGGTGCTCACAGACATCTGCGTCGTGCCGAGCTGGATCTGCTGCAGCACCTGCGTCTCGCTGCCGAGCACCGCCGAGTGGTGAATCACGACGTCGAACTTGCCGGGCACCTGCTTGTCCAGGCACTCCTTGAACCAGGTGGCCGCGCGCGTGTGCACGAAGGTCGGATTGGTGACGATGCCGATGTTGATCTTCGTCTGGGCGCTGGCCGCGCTGGCTGCGGCCAGGCACAGGGCAGCGACGGCGACCGCGAACGGTGGGCGCATTTTGAGGCTCCTGGAGGAAGAATATCGAGGGCTGGAAGCATCAGGGAAAACATTGGACCTGTCAAAATATCCGTGGATCGCGGAAAGGTCCGGGACGGGTGCGTGGCCCAGGGCACCGCACCATCGGATCGCTGTCAACCCGATCACGGCGACTAGTCGGCCGCACGACGGCTTCGACGAAGCATTGGCATCAGCAGCAGCGGTGCGAAATACATCGGAATCTGTGCGATGCCCGCGTATAGCGAGAACGCCTCCGTAGCGGTGCCGGCGGTGATCACCAGCATGATTCCGACGTTGCGGTTTCCGCTGAGTAGCGAGGCGCTGTAGGCAGCAGTCACGCCGGCGCGACGAAAGAGCGCGAGCCCGGCCAGATGCAGGGCCAGCGTCGCGACGCACGCGAGAAGCAGCAACGCAAGAACATACGCCGGATCCCTCAGGAATCGGGCCGTCACGCCGTCCATCAGGGCGCTCGAAAAGAGCACCAGCAGCAAGACGTTCGCTCCGCCGAGCAGGTCCCGATTGCGAGTCAGTCTATGGATGCCCGCAAACCGGCGAATCAGGCTGGCGACGGCGAACGGGGCGACGACCACCAGTGAGACGCGCACGAGGAAGGCGCCGAGATCGATCTCGACACCGGCCGCCGACAGCAACGGGCCGACCAGCGGGGTCAGCGTGAGTGGTAGCAGCAGCGTGGTCGTCACTGTCCCGATCACGGCCAGCACCCCGTCCAGGCCGAGGATCATCGCGAAGACAGGTGCGGAGCCGATAGGGGGCGCAGCGGCCTGTAGCACGAGGACCAGCCGGAAGTCCGGCGGCAGGCCCACGACTGCTGCCGCGGCCCAGGCAAGCAGGGGCGAGACGATCAACTGCCAGATTGCCAGCAGCGACGGGAGAAGCGGATGCCGAGCGGCGGTCTGCAAGTGCTTCCAGTCCAGGCGGAGCAGCGCAATCGTCAGCGTGCCGACGACTGCCGGCAACACGACCGGGCGAAGAAATGCCGCCAGATCCGGAAGCACCACGCCGGTGAACACGCCCACCGGCAGTGCCCAGCGCGCCCTTCGATCGAGAAACCTGAGGAGTGCTCGCAAGGTGTTCACTCGGCGCCGTCGGTGTCCGGCCAGCTTGCGCGGACAAACGACCGGCGCCGCGCTCGGCTCATTGGTGTGCAAGAGGCGACATCGTCGACCGCAAATGAATGGCCGGTCAAGACTCGCCCGCCCGCCCGTCTGCAGTGCTTGACACGTCCGGGACCCCATGATTGAATGAACATTCATTCAAGGAGGATGCGATGATCGATTCGAAGAGGGCGACGTTTCTCGGCCTGTCGGCCGTCGCAGTTTCGGCAGTCCTGGCCACGAGCGCATGGGCCGCGAAGGAGCCGCTGAAGATCGGCGTGCCGACTTCGCTCACCGGGCCGTACTCCCAGCTCGGCGACGAAGTGAAGCGCGCCGTCGAGTTCGCGGTCAACGAGGCGAATGCCGCGGGCGGGGTCGACGGTAGAAAGGTCGAGGTACGTTTTCTCGACACCGAGGCCAAGCCAGACCTCGCCCGCCAGCAGGCCGAAAAGCTCGCCCTCGAGGGCTACAACATCATGACGGCAACGATCGCCTCGAGCGAGGTGCTCGCGATCGGTCCGATGCTCGGTCGCTGGAATGCCCTGTACGTCGCAACGGTCACGAAAGCCAACGACATCACCGGCAAGCAGTGCCAGCCGCGGTTGTTTCGCGTGAACCGACCCGACTACTCCGATGCTGCGGTCATCCAGCCGTGGCTGGCCACGCGGTCGGAAGCGAAGTGGGCCATCGTGGCGGCCGACTACGCCTGGGGCAGGGGCTCCGGAGAGGGCTTCCGCAACGCCGCCGCTGCAACCGGGAAGACCGTCGTCTCCGAGAATTATCCGCCCCTCGGCAGCAACGACTATGCGGCGTTCATCCAGAAGGTCCTGGATTCCGGCGCTCAGGGGATGTGGGTGGCGCTGGCAGGGCGCGACGCAATCACCTTTGCGCGCCAGGCGAAACAGTTCGGATTGTTCGACAAGGTCACCACTGCCGGTATCAGCTTCACGACCGACGGGACCGTCAAGGTTCTCGGCGATGTCGTCAAGGGTATCAACACCATCATCAACTACAGCGCGACGCTCGACACTCCCGCGAACAGGAAGTTCGTCTCCGACTGGGCGAAGGCCTATCCGGGTGATTCGCCGACCAACTTCGGAGGCGAGACCTATATCGGCATGCAGGTGATCTTCCAGGCGGTGAAGAAGGCTGGCAGCGTCAAGCCGGCGGACGTTGCCAAGGCGATGGCGGGAGGCACTTTCGAGACGATTCTCGGGACGCAACTGATGCGCAAGGAGGATCACCAACTGGTGGGCCCCAACTACTTCGGCATCGTGGAGGCCGTGAACGGCACCCTCAGGCCGGCCATCAAGATGACAGTCCCGGCGCAGACGGCCACCCCTGGCCCCGACGCCAACTGCAAGCTCTGATCCCGGCGCTGGGTTCCCGCGCGCGGCGGAGTGGCCGGGTACCGCCCCCGCACCGCCGCGGGAGGGACACGACGAAGAGTCCGGCAGGATGATTCAGGTAATCAACGGCCTGGTCTACGGCAGCTTTCTCTACGTGCTGGCCGTCGGACTCGTCCTGATCTTCGGTCTGCGGCGCGTGACGAATTTCGCGCACGGCAGCTTCTTCATGCTGGGGGCCTACGTCTCCTACGCGGCAGCGGCTCATCTCGGTTTCTGGACGGGAATGATCGTGTCGGTCGCGGCGCTTGCGGTCTTCGGGGCGCTGCTCGACCGTTTCGTCTTCAGGCCGCTGTCCAGGGAGGAGCCGATCGTGACGCTGCTCGTCACGTTTGGCTTGTTGTTCGTGCTCGAGGACGCCGTCCGGACGATCTGGGGAAAGGACTATATCTCGGTGTCCGCACCGGAGGCTCTGTCCGGGTCGGTGACGCTCTTCGGGTCGCAGTTCCCCACCTATCGGCTGTTCGTCATCGCCGTGGCAATCGCGGTCGCGCTGGGGCTCGCGGTCTGGCTCAGATCGACGAAGGTGGGGCTGTATGTCCGTGCATCGAGCGTGGACCCGGTGACGACGGCGATGCAGGGGGTCGACACCGATCGCCTCAGCGCGCTCGTCGTGGCGATCGGGACTGGGCTCGCGGGGCTTTCGGGCACCATCGCCGGGCCGCTGATGGCGTTGTCACCCTCCATGGGTGGCTACATCATCATCGACTGTTTCATCGTCGTCGTTACAGGCGGGTTGACCAGCTTTACCGGTGCCTTCGTCGCCGCGCTCGTGATCGGGCAGTTCCACAACCTGGGGCTGGTGTACGTTCCGGAGGTCGCGTCGGTGATTCCGCTGCTGATCATGGCAGCGGTGCTGGGATTGCGCCCTCAAGGACTCGCGGGGCCGCGGAAATGAGCAGTGCGGTTCCGCGAGACAAGGCCAAAGTCGCGGCAGCCTCCATCGCGGCGGAACGGCGCACCCCGACGGTCGTGCTCGCGGCCGGACTGCTTGCTGCCGCGGGTTTCGCGGTTCCCTGGGTGGTTGGCTCCCAGCTTGCGTTGACGCTGATGACCCAGGCGGTCATCCACGCCATCCTCGCGACCTCGATCGGCTTCATGATTCGCCAGAACGGGCTCACGAGTTTCGGCCATGCGGCCTTCTTCGGCATGGCGGCATACCTGATGGCGCTGAATGGCAAGTTGGACGCGATGCCGGCCGAGCTGGCGGTGCTGGCTGCGATCGCAGTGCCTGCGGCGTTCGCGTTCTTCGCCGGGCTCATCATCGTTCGCTTGCCTGCTCTGTCCTTTTCGATGCTCACGCTCGCGGTCGCCCAATCGCTTTACGAACTCATGTTGCGGTGGCGAGGCCTCGCTGGCGGGGATGACGGCATGGCGGTGCGCTTGCCCTCCCGACTGTTCGGCATCGACATCGAGTTGTTCCAGGCACCGTCGTCGATGTTCGTCGTCTCCTGGTGTGCGCTGGTCGCGGTCATCGCAATACTCACACTGGTCGCGAGGAGCCATTTCGGCGTGCTCACCGTGGCGATCCGCGAGAACGAGGAGCGGGCCCGTTATGTCGGTTATCACACCCTCGTTCCACGGGCGCTGGTGTTCGCGCTGTCGGCAGCGGTCGGTGGACTGGCGGGCGTTCTCTTTGCGCTCTACAACGCTTTCGTGACCCCCGGGGCGCTGCACTGGAGCCTGTCGGGCGAAGCATTGATCATGGCCGTGATCGGAGGGCCGCAGGCGATCTGGGGCCCGGCCCTCGGAGCCGTGATCTTCTTTGTCGTCAAGAATGCGATGGGCGATCTGACCGAACACTGGCCCGCGATCATCGGTGCGATGCTGATCGTGGTTACGGTGCTGCTGCCTCAGGGCATCAGTGGCCTGCTGAACCGGCTGAACCGGCTGAACCGGCGCTCGCGCGAAGCGGGGAAGGCGTGACGACCCTGGCGCTCGAGGGGATCGACCTGACCCGACGCTATGGCGGGTTCGCCGCGCTGGACAAGGTTTCGCTGCGACTCGAACCGGGCGAAATTCGCGGGCTCATCGGGCCGAACGGTGCCGGGAAGTCGACACTGATGGACGCGCTTTGCGGCCGGGGAGGGCCAACGGGCGGGACCGTGGTTTTCAATGGACGCGACATCAGCGGCCTCTCGGCGCAGGCGCGCCGCCGTGCGGGACTGGCGCGGTCGTTCCAGAAGACCAATATCTTCCCGGCCCTGATGGTCAGGGAGCAGGTGGCGCTGGCAGCGCGGATGGCGGAAACCGACAATACGGACGAAGTGCTCGTTGCATTGGGGCTTCTCGACCTTGCCGACCGCCGGGCTGCAGACATCTCGTACGGTGACCAGCGTCGGCTGGACCTCGCGCTGGCGCTGGTCGGGCGCCCGTCGGTGCTGCTGCTCGACGAGCCCGCCGCAGGGCTGTCGATCAACGAGTCGATCGTTCTGGCGCGACTGCTCAAGGACCTCGCCAGCAGCTGGAACGTGACCGTGCTGTTGGTCGAGCACGACATGGAGGTGATCTTCGCCGTGTCGGACCGGATCACGGTGCTGAACCTCGGCCGGGTTCTCGCGGAAGGCACGCGCGAGGAAATCCGTGGCAATCCTGAGGTCGTGCGCGCCTATCTCGGATCGAGCATCGAATGACGCTGCTGAGGCTGCAGTCGGTCGACGGTTACTACGGCGGGGCCAGGATCCTCCATGGAGTCTCGCTAGAGGTCGGCGCTGGCGAACGGGTTGCGATCCTCGGGCGAAATGGCGTCGGAAAGACGACAGTGGTCAACGCCTGCCTTGGCATCGCGAGGGTGCGTGCCGGGCAGATCGCATTTCAGGGCCAGGCGCAGGCACCGATCAGGCACTTCACCGCGGCGCGGGCCGGGATCGCGGTCGTGCCGCAGGGGCGCCGCATCGTTCCCGGACTCACGGTTCGGGAGAACCTGGCGCTGGGTGCCGCGGTCGGGCGATCGGGGAAGTGGAACTTCGAGTCGGTCTGCGATTTGTTCCCGATCCTCAGGGAGCGTGCCGACACGCCGGGTACGGCGATGAGCGGGGGACAACAGCAGATGCTGGCGATCGGCCGCGCGCTGATGGCGAATCCCGCGCTGCTGATCCTGGACGAGCCGAGCGAGGGATTGGCGCCCGTGATCGTCGACGAGCTCGCGGCGACGCTGGTCCGGCTTGCCGGGGAAGACACCAGCATCCTGCTGATCGAGCAGAACTTCAGCCTGGTCCATCGGGTCGCACAACGCTACTACGTGCTCTCCAAGGGTGCGGTTGTCGATCAGGGCACCGTGGAGGGCATGTCGATGGCCGACCTCAAGAAGCACGTCGCGGTGTGAGCCAGCTTGCCATGGAGTCGACCGCCGCGCTGCCGCTCGCGGGGATCAGGGTCCTCGACTTCTCGAACCTGCTTCCAGGGCCGCTGGCCAGTCTGCTGCTCGCCGAGGCAGGCGCCGAGGTGGTCAAGGTCGAGCGGCCGGGCGTCGGCGACGAGATGCGCAGCTATGAACCCGCGTGGGCCGGCGCGAGCGGCAATTTTGCGCTACTCAACCGGGGCAAGACGAGCCTGTGCGCCGACTTGAAGAACGACGGTGATCGCGCGCATGTTCGCGAGCTCGCGCGGGCCGCCGATGTGGTCATCGAGCAGTTCCGGCCTGGCGTGATGGCGCGCCTCGGGTTCGGCTACGAGGCGCTTCGCGCCGACAATCCAGGCCTGATCTACTGTTCGATCACCGGCTACGGCCAGACCGGCGAACGCGCCCTGAAGGCGGGGCACGACCTGACCTACATGGCCGAGACAGGCATCCTCGGGCTGAGCCGGGCAGGCGATGGTGCGCCCGTCTTGCCGCCGGTTCTCGCAGCCGACATCGGGGCCGGCGCTTATCCGGCCGTCATCAACATCCTGCTCGCACTACAGCAGCGGGCGCGCACTGGCCGAGGCTGCCACGTCGATGTGGCGATGTGCGACAACCTGTTCACTTTCGCGTACTGGGGGATCTCGGCGGGCCTGGCTGGTGGGCGCTGGCCGTGCCCAGGAGCCGAACTGACGACAGGTGGCTCGCCGCGCTACCGGATCTACAGGACGGCCGACGGCGAGTACCTGGCCGCCGCCCCGATCGAGGAACGATTCTGGCAGACGTTCTGCGACGGGATCGGGCTTGCCGAAGCAGACCGCGACGATGGAGTCGATCCCGCAAGCACGATTCGCAAGGTCGCCGAGCGGATCGCAGCGCGCACTGCTGCCGATTGGCGTCAGCGCTTTGCCGGCACCGACGCGTGTGTCTCCGTAGTCGAGTCTCTCGAACAGGCTTTCGCCGATTCCGCGTTCGTGGGGCGCGGCCTGTTCGATCGGGTCGTTGCAGCGCGAGGTTTTGCGATGCCGGCCCTGCCGGTTCCGGTCGCCGACGGCCTGCGTGACGCAAGCAGGGAGCGCCCGTTTCCGGATCTCGACCCGTTGAATCGGCGCAAACAATGGGTAGGCGCGCGCAGTTGCGCGCGGCGACCCTACGACCTGAGTGGCATGCGAATCCTCCTGACCGCTGCTTCGGGCCGAATCGGACAGGCGACCGCCCGGCTTTGCGCGGGATTGGGCGCAGATCTCGTCCTGGCCGATAGTCTGCCGGTGGCTGGCCTCCTGGAGGCTCTACGCGTCGACGGCGGCGAGCACGTCTTCCTCGCGTGCGACATTGGCTCGCGCCGTGAGATCGATCGGCTGTGCGACGCTGTCGGGGACATCGACGCAGCCGTGCTAAACGCGGAAGTCTCGCCGGGCAGCGACCGGAATGACGAGGCTTGGGACGACGACTTCGAGTTCGCGATGGACGTGAACGTTCGCGCGCCGGCTCGCCTGGCGCTCGCGCTGATTCCCCGGATGAAGGCGCGCGGCCGGGGACGACTGGTGCTGATCGGTTCGGCTACGACACACATTGGCGGGAGCCGCACGAGTTCCCCGCTTCAGGATGCCGGCTCGAAGTCTGCGCTGGACACGATGGTTCGATCGCTGGCTCGCAGCGCCGCACCACAGGTGCTGGTCAACGGCCTGGCGTTGGGCCGGACCGCCGTGTCGATGCTCGCCGACATTGACGAGTCGGCTCCGGGAACCATGCCGGTGCCTCGGCTCGCGCGCCCGGAAGAGATCGCCTGGCCCGTCGCCTTCTTGTGCTCGCCGGGTGCGAGCTTCGTCTGTGGCGCCGTGCTCGACGTCAGCGGCAGGGCCTGCATCCCTTGAGGTCGGCCGCCGGATCGGAGGTTTGCGTCACTTGGGCTCCACCTTCAGCATTTCGCGGAGCTTGAACTTCTGGATCTTGCCGGAGGGAGTCGCAGGCATCGCATCGCGGATTTCGAGCCGCTCGGGAAGATAATGCGTGGCGAGCTTCTGGCTTTTCAGGAACCCGATCATCGACGCGAAGTCGAGTGTCTGGCCGGGTTTGGTGACCACGAATGCGCAGGCTCGCTCACCGAGTCGCTCGTCGGGGTAGCCGACGATGGCCGCTTGAGCGACCGATGGATGTCGGTACAGCAGGGCCTCGACCTCGACCACCGGAATGTTCTCTCCGCCCCGGATGATGACGTCCTTGGTGCGACCGCTGATCCGGATGTACCCGCGTGCGTCCGCCACGGCGAGGTCGCCCGTGTCGAACCAGCCGTCCGCGTCGGTGCTGTTCAGGTGAGGGCGCTTCAGGTAGCCACCGAAGTTCGAGCAGCCACGAACCAGCAGCCTGCCGATCGTTCCTGCGGCAAGAGGTTTCCCATCCAGGTCCGCGATGCGTACCTCCATGCCCGGGAGCGGGCAGCCGTCCGTATTGACCGAGCGCTCGTCGTCGTCGTCGAGCAGCGTCGTCGTCACCGCGCCATTCTCGGTCATGCCCCATGCGGAGACGATCTTCGCGCCCAGCGCCTCCTTGGCCTGTTCGACCAGTGGCCCGGGAATCGGCGCGCCCGCGCAAAGGAAGGTTCTCAGGCTGGGAATCGGCTTGCCGGACTGCGACACGGTCCGCGCAAGATCCGCCAGGAAGGGCGTGGAAGCCATGGTGAACGTGACGCCTTCGTCGCGAATCAGGTCGACGGCGCGCGCCGGTTCCCAGATGTCCTGCAGCACGGCGCGGGCCTGCAGCATGATCGGCATCATCAGGCCATAGAGGAATCCGGTCTGGTGGGCCATCGGAGAGGCCATCAGCACGACGTCCTCGCTGGACAATCGCATGCGCTCCGCGTACGGAACGATGTTCGACATCGCTGTGTTGGCGGAGTGCATGACGCCTTTCGGCTCGCCGGTAGTGCCGGACGTGTAGATCAGCTGCATCACATCGTCGGGGTGAGGGCGGCCGCGCCTCAGGATTTCGGGCGCGTCGGTTTCGCACTCCCAGGCCGGCGTGGTCAGGCGCGCCTCGAAACTGTCCGGGCCCTCGCCGCCCACAGCCAGCACGTGACGCAGGTCGTGCAGTGTGGGTTGCAGGCCACGCAGCATCTGCTCGTAGTCGAAGCCGCGGAACTGCTTTGGAACGATGACGACCTTGCTGTGGCCATGGGCCAGCATGAACGACAGTTCGCGTTCGCGAAAGATGTGCATCAGCGGATTGATCACGGCGCCGATGCGCGAGCATGCAAGGTAGACGAGCGTGAACTCCCACCAGTTGGGCAGCTGGCAAGACACGACGTCGTTGCGTTCGATGCCGAGGCGAGAGAAACCGACCGCGATCCGGTCAGCCAGTGTCGCGAGTTCCCGGTAGGTGAAACTGCGCGTCGTGCCTCGTTCCACCGAGAGTGCTTTCAGCGCGGGCTTGTCGGGGCAGCTCGCCAGGCAGGCGTCGAGGGCGTCGTTGATGGTGCGGTCGCGCCAGTGTCGCTGCGCGACCATGGCGGCCCGGCGTGGCGGAATCAGAATCGCGTCGAAATCCATCTGCTGGGTCCTCGGTTCAGTCGGCTACCCACGAATTGCCTGCACGTGTTCGCGCGGTTCCTCGGTGTCGTAGGAGAGCTCGAGCGCGCACATGCCCATTTTGGCGATGCGCACTGTTAGGAAGGAGACGTACATATTGAACGGCCGCTCATTCGATGTGGCGAGTATAGGGCTGCGCCGTTGTTCCGGCATGTCGCGTTTCCTTGACATGCAGGCAGGGTACCAAATAAAATGAATGAACAGTCATTCAACGACACAGTCATTCAGCAACAGGCTCCCCCATCCTCGTGCGGCCGACGCGACGGTGGTGGGTCGCATGCCTTCACTAACCCGACGGCTGGAGGCCTCACGATGAAAGCGGTAGTCGCGCATGCGTTCGGTGCCATCGAGGCGCTGCGCCTGCAGGACTGGCCGGACCCCGTGCCGGGGCCGGGCGAGGTGGTCGTCGACGTCGTGGCTGCCGGGGTGAACTTTCCGGACCTCCTCGTGACAGGTGGGCGGTATCAGATCCTGCCGACGCCGCCATTCATCCCCGGCAAGGAAGCGTCCGGCATCGTGTCGGCCGTGGGGGAAGGTGTTCACACCTGTGCGGTGGGCGATCGTGTCCTCGTTCTCGTGGAGAGCGGGGCGTATTGCGAACGACTGCTGGCGCCGCAGGCGAATTGCTTCGTCCTGCCTCGGGGCATGGATTTCCTCGAGGCCGCAGGCTTCGCACTCGTTTTCCAGACGGCGTATTTCGCGCTGGTCGAGCGCGCGAACCTGCAGCCCGGCGAAGTCGTCTTCGTGACCGGGGCAGCTGGCGGCGTCGGCCTGGGCTGCGTGCAACTCGCCAAGGCGCTGGGCGCGCGCGTGCTCGCAGGCGTGAGCACTGCCGAGAAGGGTGCCGTTGCGCGAGCTGCGGGCGCCGATGCGATTGTCGACCTGTCCGGAGCCGACCTGCGGAACTCGATCCGCGACGACGTACACGCGTTGACTGGCGGAAAGGGTGCCGATGTCGTCCTCGAGGTCGTCGGCGGCGACGTCTTCGACGGCGCGTTTCGCTCGCTTGCGTGGCGGGGGCGGCTTGTGGTGCTCGGATTCGCCGGTGGCCGAATTCCGAATATCCCTGCGAACCGCATCCTGCTCCGGAACGTTGCAGTAATCGGTCTGCACTGGAGCGACTACCGCGAATGGCATCCGGAGTGGATGCGACGAGCGCAAGCCGAGTTGTTCGCCCTCTACGAGAAAGGCCTGTTGCGTACCGAGCTGGCTGGGGCATATCCGCTGGACGAGGCGCCCCGAGCCATGGCGGAGCTTCGCGACCGGCGCGTCAAAGGGAAGGTCGTGCTGACCACCGACCTCTGGCGGCAGCGCGAGTCGGAGGCGTCCTCGACATGATCACGCACTCGCACGTGCCCACCGTGCCCGCCGGCTTCGTCCCGTGCCGCATCGCGGACGGGCGCTTCGCGGAAGCCGTCGGCCCGCTGTATGTTCGGGAAGGGGACC
>JAKOVA010000179.1 GCA_029782335.1 Actinomycetes bacterium
CTATCCGGACGTGATCGAGTCGGCCGGCGGCAAGTCGGGCAAGGCGACGAAGATCAAGTCGCACCACAACGTCGGCGGCCTGCCCGAGACGCTGCACCTGAAGCTGCTCGAACCGCTGCGCGACCTGTTCAAGGACGAGGTGCGCGAACTCGGCGTCGCGCTCGGGCTGCCGCGCGAGATGGTCTACCGGCATCCGTTCCCGGGGCCGGGGTTGGGCGTGCGCATCCTGGGCGAAGTGCGGCGCGACTACGCCGAGTTGCTGCGCCGTGCCGACGCGATCTTCATCGAGGAGCTGCGCAACACCGCCGGCCCCGACGGCCGCAGCTGGTACGACCTGACCTCGCAGGCGTTCGCGGTGTTCCTGCCGGTGAAGTCGGTCGGCGTGATGGGCGACGGCCGCACCTACGACTTCGTCGTCGCGCTGCGCGCAGTGCAGACGCAGGACTTCATGACCGCGCACTGGGCGCACCTGCCGCACGAACTGCTCGGCCGGGTGTCGAACCGGATCATCAACGAGGTGCGCGGGATCAACCGCGTCGTCTACGACATCTCGGGCAAGCCGCCGGCGACGATCGAGTGGGAATGATTCGGCGTCTTTCAGGGTCTATCGAGGCCTGTCGAAAAGTTAAGCTAAGTCGTTGTCAAGCATAGGAAATGTCTGTCGAGGTCTGTCGGCATCTATCGGTGGGATGCCTTTCGGTTTGACGGTAAATCTGACGGTAGAAATCTTCGACCGGATGCCTCTAAAATTTTTACCGTCAGGCCAAAGCGAAGGTTGACGGTAAAAAAAGTGGCAATAAACATATATAAATCAAGTACTTAGTGAAGTTGTAGCCACCGTTTTTGCGTGACGGTAAAATTCCTCCGAGAGGAGGGACTGTCGATGCTGTCCGATGGCACGCTCCGGGGCATCAGGCCCCAGGCCACCACCTACAAGATCGCCGACCGGGACGGGATGTACGTGACCGTCTCTCCCAGGGGCACGATCACTTTCCGTCTCGACTACCGGCTCAACGGCCGGCGAGAGACGCTCACGATCGGCCGCTACGGGTCCAAGGACGGGATCTCGCTGCTGATGGCGCGCGAGCGCTGCGTGGAAGCGCGCAAGGCGATCGCCGAAGGCCGGTCTCCCTCCCAGGAGAAGCAGCGCGAAAAGCGCAGGGCGGCCAAGGCCAAGACCTTCGAGGAGTTCACGAAGCGCTGGCTGGAAGAAGCCAGGATGGCCGAGAGCACGAAGTCGATGCGCAAGAGCATCATCGATCGGGACATCCTGCCGGTGTTCCGCAATCGGCTGATGGCCGAGATCGGGGCGGAAGACCTGCGCAACCTGTGCGCCAAGGTCAAGGCGCGCGGCGCGCCGGCCACCGCCGTGCACGTGCGCGACATCGTCAAGCAGGTCTTCGGCTTCGCAGCCCTGCACGGCGAGAAGGCGCCGAATCCGGCGGACGAAGTCGGCCCCTCGTCGATCGCCACCTTCGTGGCCAAGGACCGCGCGCTGTCGCCGTCCGAGATCCGCGTCATGCACCGGGTGCTGGACGCCACGGCGACCCTGCCGACCATCCGCCTGGCGTTACGCCTGATCCTGCTGACCCTCGTGCGCAAGAGCGAACTGATCGAGGCCACGTGGGACGAGGTGGACTTCGAGAACGCCGTCTGGACGATCCCGAAGGGCCGCATGAAGGCCGGTAAGCCCCACAACGTGTATCTGTCGCAGCAGGCACTCGACATCATGGTGGCGCTGCGCACCTGCGCGAGCGGCTCCAAGTTCCTGCTGCCTTCGCGCTACGACGCCGATCGCTGCATGTCGAAGGCGACCCTGAACCGGGTCACCCAGATCGTCGCGGAGCGAGCCAAGGAAGCGAAGCTGCCGCTGGAACCGTTCACCGTGCACGACCTGCGCCGCACCGGCTCGACCATCCTGAACGAACTCGGCTTCAACAGCGACTGGATCGAGAAGTGCCTGGCCCACGAAGACGGGCGCTCATCGCGCGGCGTCTACAACAAGGCGGAGTACGCAGAGCAGCGGCGTCACATGCTGCAGGAGTGGGCCGACATGATCGATGCTTGGGTGGCGGGGAAGACGCACACCCCTACGCTGCTGCCGCCGACGATGAAGGTGGCGACGACGGCGGCGCCGATATGAGCGGTCGCAACGCAACTCCTGCGATCGGGCGCTGCCACGGCGTCTCCAGACTGAATGCAGCTCTCTTGCGGAGCACCAGTCTAGGCACAGAATCGGCCACAAGCGGCCAGTCGGTTCCCACAATGAGGGCTGCTCAACGAATTCTTGAAGCGAGCGATGCCGCAATCACCTGAACTCGCCGGCGGCGAGGGTTTCACTTTTGAGGGCGACGCGGCTGCTTTCTATCTCGCCGCACTGCTAGCCGAGGCATACGCACCCGGAATCGATGATCGAACCGTTGTCGGCGTGTCGGTCCAGCAGCGAGACTTCGGCGAACCGCTCGATGATGTGATCGTCGATTTTGAAGACGCCGCAAAGAACCCCGCTCGCCTGAGTCTCCAGGTCAAGCGTTCGCTCACGATCAGCAAGGCGAAAACGAACACTGACTTTTGCGACATCATCCGCGATAGTTGGGCCACGCTCAGGAAGCCTAACTTCCGCATCAAATCCGACCGCTACGGGGCGGCAGTTGGCACGGTCGCCCCTTCCAAAGAGCGGACGCTAAAGACCCTTTGCGATTGGGCCCGTGAAAGCCTGACGGCTGCCCATTTCGACGCTCGCTTTGCACAGGGCGGTAGCGCGAGCGAAGACATCAAAACTGTCAAGAACGATGTCGCCGCCCTACTGGAAGAGGCGAAAGGGGCACCGTGCACGAGTGACGAAGTGCATCTGTTTCTTGCGCACTTCGTGCTCATCCAATTCGACTTCCTTCGCGAAGGTGCCACCGATCCCCCTGACGCGATAAACCGCATCCGAGATTGCCTCGCACCCGATGACGCGGCCAAAGCACCCCTCGTCTGGTCGCGGGTGGTTCAGCTAGCACGCGCGTCGGCCGGCAAATCGGGCCAATTTGATCGCGCGCGGCTTGTGCGCTCTATCTCATCCGTCGCACGCCTTCGCGGCGCGACCTCCTATCGCCTCGACCTCGACAAGTTGGCCTCGCTCGCAAGGAGCTACGCACACCTCATTCCGGACGATGTTGGCGGAACGAAGCTCGACCGAACCTCACTCCTTGAGAGCATAGACGCCAAGCTCGCCAGGGCGCGTGTCGTCCAGATCCGCGGTCTGCCAGGAAGCGGGAAATCAGTTTTGGTGAGGCGCGCAGTAGAGCGCGCGATAGAACTCGGTCCGATCCTCTTCCTCAAGGCCGAGCAACTCGAGGGCACCAGCTGGATCAGCTACGCGACCTCTCAGGGTCTCTCGGGTGCTCCCCTGGAGCAGCTTCTCGTGGAGGTCGGGGCAGCCGGGACTCCCATACTTTTCATCGACGCGATCGATCGCGTCGAGAAAGAACACCAGCCCATCATCCTCGACGTGATCCGCGCCATTGTGGAGTCGCCGCTGCTTGATAACTGGCGCGTCGTCGTCTCACTTCGCGATACTGGCATTGAATTGCTTCGCAATTGGCTGGGCAACTACCTTGATGTTCTGAAGGTCGAGACGCTTGGCGTTGATCAGTTGAGTGACGACGAAGCCGAGACGCTCGCAATAGCGAAGCCACACCTGAGACCACTGCTGTTTGGATCAGCAAGGGTGCGAGAAATCGTCCGACGCCCCTTTTTTGCGAAGGTGCTGAACCAGAGTTACGTGGCAGATCCCAGCGTCCCGACATTCGCTCCCCAGTCTGAAATCGATCTGATCGAGAACTGGTGGCGTCGGGGCGGCTACAACGAGACTGGCCAAAGCGCGATTGAACGCCAGCGCGCATTGCTTGACTTGGCACGTGTTCGTGCGCGCCAGCTTAGCCAGCCGATTGGCATTAGCCAGCTCCCTTCGGTCGCACACATCGATGACCTACGATCGGATGGCATTCTCCAGAATGCTCGCGAAGGGATCTCCGTCCGCTTCGCTCACGATATCTTCTTCGAATGGGCCTTCTTCCATGTCCTGGCCGAGCGCGGGGCGCAATGGATGGCAGAGATCAAGGCCAGCGGCGAGCCGCCGGCGGTCGCGCGTGTCGTCGAACTTGTCTCCCAATGGGAGTACGCGCAGGGAAAGGACTGGCCTGCGTATCTCGCCCAAACTGAAGGTTCGGGCCTGAGGTCGCAGTGGTTGCGAGCGTGGCTGGTTGGCCCTCTCGGAACCGCGAGGTTCGAAGCTGATGAGAACCAGTTCGCAAGGGCCGTCTTTGCCGACGACTTTCGGCTTTTCAGGAAGGCACTCGTCTGGTTTCAGGCTGAGAAGACGTCCCCAAATCCGAACATCCTCGCTGGTGCGTTTCCACAGGAGCAACGCGAGCGCTTCGCTGTTCTTCTTGGCTGGCCCTCCGACTTCGCCGCGTGGCGTCGGCTTATCGACTTCATTCTGCGACGCATCTCGGACATTCCGGCGAGGCTCTATCCGGAGATCATCGCTATCTTCGAGGTCTGGCAGAACGCGCTAGC
>JAKOVA010000036.1 GCA_029782335.1 Actinomycetes bacterium
TCCCTTCACCACGCGCCCGATCGACAAGCTGCCGGGCGATCTCGGCCAACGCCGGCTCATCACCCGGCAGTGCCGACGGCACCGCAGGCAGCCGCGAACCCCGTTCGTTGCTCTTCGACATGGACATGATCCTTTCTCGCCCCAGACCACCGGTCCAGGACATTCAGATCACGCCGGTTACACAAATTTCCTGACAGACCCGCGGCGCCGCATGAACACTCTTGACATATAGGGGCGTCAACGCCGCGATGGAGACGTTCTGGGCACGCCTGAAGGTCGAGATCGGCTGGATCCGCGGGTCGATCTGGTTCAACACTCGAGCCGAAGCGCACGCCTACCTGTTCGAGTTCATCGAGGTCTTTTACAACCGTCAACGACACCAGGTCGGCCTCGGGCACCTCACGCCAGCCGAGTACGCTGACAAGTGGCGCCACGACCGAGGCGACTCGAAAATCCCATAACCCCGTGTCCAAGAAACCGGGTCACGTTCAGGTGGGCAGTTTGGGTGGGGAGGGCTGGCGGTGTCGGAATCTGGCGGGGTTGGCGGCGTAGGCGGTGTCGAGGGTTGAACCGGCCGGGGTATTGCATCAGATCCTCCATCACTTTGGAAGGATCGGCAGATGCCAGCAAGGAAGGAATACACGCCCGAGTTCAAGGACCAGGCGGTCAGGTTCGTGCTCGAGGAGATCGGCCCGGACGAGTCACGCAAACAGGCCTGTGAGCGTCTCGCGCCGAAGCTGTCGGTGAAGGCGGTGACGCTCTACAACTGGGTGAAGCAGTCGTCGCCGGCCAAGGCCCGCCCGGCCGTGTCGCCGGGGTCGGTGGAGGAACTGCGCGCGCAGAACGCGGCGTTACGCAAGGAGAACCGCGAGCTCGCTCGGGCCAACGCGATCTTGTCGGACGCGGCAGCTTTTTTCGGGTTTGTGTCATCGTGAGGGTGCCCGGCGGGGTTCGCTCGTTTTTTCGGTGCCCTGCTTCGGTAGTGGCCGTTTCCGCGATGTGCGGCTCCGCCGGGCGCGTCAGGGCCTGCCGGTGTGGCTTGATAGGAGCCCGGTCGAACACCTGAACAAACGCGTGTCCATCGACAGGTCCTGCGCACCTCGTGAAGCACTACCAACAGGAGGCAGGACACATGATCACCATTGGAGGCGATTCGCACAAGCGGACGCACATCTTCGTCGCCGTCGATGAGGTTGGCCGCAAGGTCGCCGAGACCACGGTCACGGCGACTACTGACGGACACCTTGAGGCGCTGTCGTGGGCGGCGAAGTGGCCATCTCGGACGTGGGCGTTGGAGGACTGTCGGCACTTGACCCGCCGGCTGGAGAACGACTTGCTCCGTGTCGGCGAAGCGGTCCTGCGGGTCCCGCCACGACTGATGGCCGGCGAACGACGCAGCGCACGCGAGGTCGGTAAATCCGACCCGATCGACGCGATGTCAGTCGCCCGAGCCGCGCTCCGCGAACCTGAACTGCCGGTCGCCCGGCTTGACGGTGAAGCTCGCCAAGTGAAGCTCCTGGTCGATCATCGCGATGATCTCGTTGCCGAGCGAACCCGCATGCAATCAAGGCTTCGCTGGCATCTCCACGAGTTGATGCCCGAGCACATCATCACCCGCTCGGCACTCAAGCGCACCGTTGTGCTCGATGATCTCGGCCGGCGCTTGAGCGCGGTTGGAGGTCCGGTCGCCAGGATCGCAGCCGAGCTGGTGGGCCGCATTCGCGAGCTCACCCGGCGAGCCAACGAGCTGGAACGAGAGATCACCTTGATCGTTCGTCGCCTCGCCCCGAGCCTGCTCGAGCTGCCCGGCTGCGGGGTGCTCTCGGCGGCCAAGATCGTCGCCGAGACCGCTGGCGTCGACCGGTTCCGCTCCAACGCCGCCTACGCCCGATGGAACGGCACCGCGCCTATCCCTGTGTGGACCGGAAGCGAACGATTCCGCCTCAGCCGCGGCGGCAACCGACAGGTCAACGCCGCCGTTCACCGCATCGCCATCACCCAGTGGCGAGGCATCGGTCCCGGCCGGGAGTACATGCTGCGACGCATCGAACGCGGCGACACCAAGACCAGCGCAATCCGGGCGCTACGCCGACACCTGTCCGACGAGGTGTTCCGCAGGCTTCGCCTCGACCACCAACGACACGTCGCACAGCTCGCTCAGCCAGCGGCGATCGCTGCCTGACGAACACGCGCTTGACATAGGAGCATGGCGGCGCTCGACCGCCAAAGGAGGTAGCGGCATTCGTGGCTGCTCACCGTCATCACGGGGTCGTGCCGATCTGCAGAGTGCTGCAGGTCGCCCCGTCAGCGGTCCGCTCGGCGATGTCCAGACTGGTGTGTGCCCGCCGCCGGACCGACGACGAGGTCAAGCCGCTCCTGCTCGAGGTGTTCAACGCCAACTATCGGGTCTATGGGCGACGCAAGATGAAAGCCGCGTTGCGTCGCGAGCACGGGATCAACTTGGACAAGGACCGGATCGCGCGACTGATGCGCGAGCTCGACATTCGTGGTGTGACCAGGTCGAAGACCACGATCACGACCCGCCCGGATCGGTCCTCGCCGCGTGCCCCGGATCGGGTGAACCGAAAGTTCAAAGCGTCACGACCGAATCAGCTGTGGGTGTGTGACTTCACCTACGTGGCGACATGGTCCGGGTTCGCGTACACCGCGTTCGTCACCGACGTGCACTCCCGCATGATCGTCGGTTGGCGCACCGCCTCGACGATGACCGCCGACCTCGTGACCGACGCGTTGGAGATGGCGATCTTCTCGCGTCGCACCCAACTGCTTCGAGGAGTGATCGCGCACTCCGATGCCGGCAGTCAATACACCTCCGTGGCCCACACCGAACGCCTCGCCGAGATCGGCGCCCTCGCCTCCATCGGCAGCGTCGGCGACAGCTACGACTGTGAGCATGATGGGTGGGTCGTTCGGCCGGTGTCTGACTCTTGCTTTCGACTGGCCGATGTGCCTTGGCGTTGATCTGTCGGCACCGGTCGGGCGGCGATCAACGCAGCGCCGGCTGGCCGGGAGGGCGGTGACCGAATAGGGGCCTGCGCTCAAACCGACCCGTCACAGTCCTGTCCTTCCCACCCG
>JAKOVA010000037.1 GCA_029782335.1 Actinomycetes bacterium
TCCCTTCACCACGCGCCCGATCGACAAGCTGCCGGGCGATCTCGGCCAACGCCGGCTCATCACCCGGCAGTGCCGACGGCACCGCAGGCAGCCGCGAACCCCGTTCGTTGCTCTTCGACATGGACATGATCCTTTCTCGCCCCAGACCACCGGTCCAGGACATTCAGATCACGCCGGTTACACAAATTTCCTGACAGACCCCGACCCCCTCGTCGCCGCGTCCGAGGCGCCCTATGCCTACGGCAACGGCGATCCTGCGACTTATCGAGATCCAAGCGGCTTGGATCCGGCTTGCCGCGGTCAACATGCGACTGAAGGACTGTGTCGCGTCGGCAACGTCACATTCGAGTACGGAGCTCGCGTATCAATCCCCAGTCGAGGGTGTCGAGACTGCGGCATCCGTGCAACCGGGATGACGCAATTCGACTTCTTCGTCGCTGCGCTAAAGTTCTATTGGAACAGCAACCACGACGGGCTCGGACCTGCTTCCAAGACCTTCTGGCATCGGTCCGCAAGTCGTCTGTCGGGACTTGACTTGGGTGGCGGGCCTTCACTCTCGATTCCTGGAATCCGAGAGTTGGAGGCAAGAGATGAGGTTACACGGGGACACCCCGATTACGAGATTCGCGGCGACTCTGGTTGGAAGTCATATTACGTCGATAATGACAACAGCCCGGCCCGTCATGTTTGGGGATTCCTCGCGTCGACTAAAGTGTGGGGCGTCGCAGCGGCAAAATATGCTCTGGCAGACAACGAGAGTCCGGGCAAGCCCGGTGCATCGCTTCAGGACCAGCGCTCGGGCGACGCAGCTATCCTCATTGGAGGAATGATGGATCTATTCGACGTCGAAAGCTTCGCTCTTCTCGAGACATTATTGAGGACCGAGTTTTACGACCCGAACGCTACCAGAGACCAACGACCTGCGCCGCTTCCAGCCGAACATAGGAACAAGTATTGGGAAGCTATAAATCCATTCTAAAGTTTGCAATCAAATTCGCCAGCTGCCTCGGGCTAGTCGCCATCGGGTTCCTTACATGCAGACAACTATCTGATGCGCCAAATCCGTCATCGGGCCGGATGGTGTATGGTCGCGCGTCCGTCCAAAGCGGCGCAGGTGTCGTGTGCATAAAGGATGTGGAGGCCATCTGTGCGCCACTATTCAGAGGGCCGGCTCCTCCGGATGGCGTACAAGTGCGAGGATGGCTGATACCCATCCCGTATGATTCGGATGACGATCTTCACGACGTGCTCTGGGCATTCGTGACTACAATGGGCACACGCGAAGCCCACCGATAGCGGCTCTTTGGACTTGAGCGGGTGTGGGCACTCAGAGCGCTGTGCCGACCAGGTTGACGATCATATCAACGTTCGATGACTCGGCCTCACCTTCGCCCATCACAAGGTCGATAATCAGGTGTCCAAGAAACCGGGTCACGATCACACTACAACCACGTGCACCGACACACCGGGATCGGCCTGCACACCCCGGCGTCGGTCCACTACGGCACCGCCGACGAGATCCGCGCTCAACGAGCCACCACCTGAACCGGCCGGTGGTTTGCATCAGGTCCGGGTGGGTGTGGGGAGTTGGTGTTGGGCTCGGGTTCGAGCGTAGTGGTCGTGCTCGAACTCGGCGGGTGGGATGTCGCCGAGTTCGCTGTGCAGCCGGCGCTGGTTGAACCAGTCGATGTAGGTGAGCGTGGCCAGCTCGACGTGTTCGGCGTTGCGCCATGGGCCCTGCCGGCGGATCAGCTCGGTCTTGTAGAGCCCGTTGACGCTCTCGGCGAGGGCGTTGACGCCCCTATATGTCAAGAGTGTTCATGCGGCGCCGCTGGCGAGTTGTCGGGCGCGGTGGTCGGTCATGACGCGTTGGTAGACCTCGCGGGCGACGAAGCGCTTGAGACAGCGGATGATGTCGCGCTTGGAGAGCCCGTCGCTGGTTCGGCGGGCGACGTAGTCGATGGTCGGTTGATGGAATCGCATGCGGAC
>JAKOVA010000041.1 GCA_029782335.1 Actinomycetes bacterium
GGCGGAAGGCCGTTCGTCGTGGTCGTGGCGCTCGGCGCCGATGCGCCCGAACCGGCGACGCTCGCGGCCTTCCGCGTCGACGGCGACTGCGGTGTCACGTTTCGCCGCGGCGTCTGGCATCACCCGCTGCTGGCGCTGGAGGAGGGCGACTTCGCGGTGATCGAACGACGCGGCGTCGACGTCGATTGCGAGGTGGTCGGCATTCCGGGAGGCGTCTGGACGCTGGGCGATCATCCTCCGGCTTGAACGCCCAGAACGGCCCCTATTTCGCGCTGGCCCTGGCACGTGACCGTGTAGCCCCACGAGCCGGGACGCCTTCGAACGCATCGACATACGCATCGAGCAATCTACGGATCATCCTTTGATACTGGGTGTCCGCCTTCGAAGCCTCGGCCTTGAAGAAATCGACGCTCTTCCTGCTCAGCGTGATCGTGATCTTGATGTCTTCTTCCCGAAATGCCAGCTCCTTCGGGGACGGGAGGAAGTCCCGGATCACTCTCGGTTCGCCGATCGGTTCATCCGTGTACCTGGTTTTCCCTTTCATCGTCAGCCTGATTCAACTCGTCCTTGATGTGATCCCACGCGAAGTCTGGCGAGCGCATGATGATTATATGGCCGTTTAGCCATATCGGCAGAGAGCCGGCTTGCTGACCCTGACTCTTCGGGGACGTTACGCTGCATCGACGGACCGGGCACTCGAACAGACTGCCTATGGGCGCACTGCCTATTGACCTTCCTGACGATCACTTCTTCGGGAAGGCGCTCGAACGTCGAGGCGCCAAGGCCCAGGCGGGATGTAAACCGCGCGTATGGCCTGTAATCGGAGGTAACGCCGCGAGCCGTCGGGCGCGATCCGGGAGATGATGAATCGTCGTCTCCAGGGAGCAGGCAGATGAAGAGCAAGACCTTCGTTTCCACGATCACCGCCGCCGCCGTCGCGTTCGGATCGGCGGGCGCGATCGCGCAGCCGCGCGGCGAGTCGCAGCGTCAATACCACCAGAACGACCGTCGCGGCCCGCCGCCGCAACGCGTCGAACGTCCGCAGCGGCCCGATGCGCGCCATCCATATCGCGGCGAGCAGTACCGTGGCCACCAGTACCGCGGCCAGCCGTACCGCAACGACGCGTATCGCCGCCACGACCAGGCGCGCCCGTACTACCGGCCCGGCCCGCCGCCGCCGCACGCGCGAGCCGGCGGTCGCGGCGCGGGCCCGTACCACGACATCTATCGCGGCGCTCGCCTGCCGTCGTACTACCGCAGCCCGATGTACGTGGTGAGCGACTGGCGCGGACACCATCTC
>JAKOVA010000184.1 GCA_029782335.1 Actinomycetes bacterium
CCAGCCCGGCTACTACGAGCGAGATTTCTCTTGGTACGCCGGTGATCCGAACGGCCGGACGGCAAGGTGGATCGAGGCAGTAGTCCTCGGCCGCAACTCCGCCGCTATCAACACCGTGTCCGACCTCGCCGTCGCAGCGCGGTAGTCGGTCACCGGGCGGGGCGGCCCCCACTTCGGCGAGGGGGTTCCGCCCCGCGTGCCAGCTCACTGGAGCGGCGCGCCGGGAGGTGACCCTCGAACGCCGAGATTGTCGCCAGCGCCCTCCGATCCTCCCGAACCGACGCAATAAAGAGGCGCTCTGCAAGCTCTGGCGACAAGTCACGCACACTGCGGGACCCGACCGTCTGGTTGAGGCCGAGGCGGAGTGGTGCTAGCGACTCTCCGACCGTGGGCTTGCTGCGCTCGAAGAGGTAGTTCACGAAGCGCCAATAGTTGGTGCGGTCGCGGTCGGCGATCGCCGGGTCAGGCCGCCGGACCGCGGTGAGGATTGTGGCCGTGACCCGAGGCTGCGGGTTGAACTCGGCGGGTCGTACGATCGCAGGAGTATCAAACGCCAGGAAGGGGGCGAGCGAGAGGGAGAGCTTGGTAGTGCCGAACCCGCCTGCCACCCGCTGACCGAACGGGCGCTCGACGATGAGCGCGCCAGAGACGAAGTGGGGCGCCAATAGCCATCGCCGGACAAGCTGAGTCGAAAGATTGAAGGGCGGGTTTGCAGCGATGACGAAGGGCTCGGAAGGAAGTGCGGCTGTCATGAGGTCCTGCTCGACAACCTCCACGCGAGGTTCGTCGGCATAGGTCGAGCGCAGCCTGGCGGCGAGCCGCGGATCGCTTTCGATTGCGATCACAGGGCCCTCTCGACGGAGAGCAGCGCTGGTGATGATGCCCCGACCTGCGCCGAGGTCAACACACAGATAGCTCGCGGCCCCTCCTGCGAGGTAGACGAGACGCCTCGCCGTGCGCTGGCTCCGAAGAAAGTTCTGCCCGAGTTCAGCGGAGCGCATCTGTGCATTACAGCACTCCTTGAAGCACCCCGAGTTCCTTCAACTCTCCCGGACCTCGGAACGAGGCCATGCCGAAGCAGCATGTCCCTGGGAACACGACGTACTCCGGGACGAGTGTGAACGGCGGAGCGGCCTGTGGCTCTCGGGGCCGTCGCTGTCACACGCGGTGACGTTAACAACAGCGCTGCGTCAAGGCGCACCGGCTCACCCCAAGCCGATTCCCACGTCCGATGCATCAGCCACGGGCCGATGGTCGAGTTCTTCGATCCCTTGCGCCGGCGGACCGCTCCGGTCCACGTCAGGCAAGTTACCGACGACGGCACGGAGGTGCGCAACCTGCGCGGCCGCCCTCGGTACTCCACCGATCGGATCTGCACTCTCGATGCCCCACCTGGCTCGATAGTCAGCGAGGTCCTCCACGACCTGGCGGAGGTCGCGGTTGACCATCGTGGCGGTGCGACCGACCAGCGAGCAGAGCGCCCTGTCGACCCACTGCTCACCCCCGTCGATGGCGTCCCGGAGCGGCACCGAGTTGCTCGTCAGCTTCAGGTTCTCGCGCAGGTCGTCCAGTTCCGGCCCATAGCTGCGCGTCTCGATGGCTCGCGTGACCTCCGCGTACTCGACGACATGGGGCCAGTTGGCGAGGATCCAGTCCCGGCGATCCCCCTGGACATCGAGCGCTGCGTTGAGTGCCTCGGTCGTGTCTGCGAGCGTGAGCTGGTTGCCATCTCGGAGTCGGGCGATCAGGTCACGCTGATCGGGAGGGGCAGAGGCGAAGCGCTCGTCCAGCTCCGTGCGCCGGGCCTCGAGCTGGCTGAGCGAGGGCAGCAGAGGCCAATGGCCGAGTGCTCGGTGGGTTCCGGCCGCGTCCAGATGCACGCGGGCTTCGAGCACCCCTCGAGAAGCACCTTGCCACCGAGCAAGCGCCGTCGGCTCAACTGGTTCCGGGCCGAGACCAGGATTGCTGGCGTCGAGTCCGACCCTGGCGCGCTGCTCGGCGATCGTGCGGACGGCGTGGTCCCAGACGCGTGCGTCGTGGGCGCCGGGTGGGCGCGACCCGATCAGGTCGGTCAGCCACTCCGGCGAGCGAGCGGCGAGAAGCGCGGCGGATCGATCGATGAGGAGGTCCGCGGCGCGTTCGTGGCGTTGCGCTTCGCCAGCTTCGATTCCCGCGTTGGCGAGGTGCTGGTGCCAGTCGCCGATCGTCCTTCCGCAAGCGCTCACGAGATGGTCGAGCGTCGTCCGGGCGATGGCCGGCAGGACGCGCGCTGGAGGGAGGTGTCCGTCGACGATGTCGACCTCGGTCCACGGAAGCTCTCGGATCGCTTCGTGTCCGTGGCGCGAGCGGAAGTGGATCGTGACGGTGCCTGCGGTGTCGTCGAAGCCGACGACGGTGCCGATGTTCTGGCGATCGAACGCTTTCACCTGTTGGCCGAGCTGGACGTGGTGGGCGGTGCGCTGTGCTCGTTCGACGGCGGCGGCGAGGACGTCGGGATCGATGCCGATGTGCAACGTGGCCGCGCGCTCGGCTGTCCGGCATTGGACTGCGCGGCGTTCGAGATCGGTCAGCGTCGCGGTGGACGCGAGGTGGGAGACGATGTCGGCGTCGGGATCGCGGCTGAGCGCCATCTGCTTGGCTCGCGAGCGTTCGAGCCGGTCGAGGAGTTCGTCGATGGCTTCGGGTGGTTCCTCGGTGGGCAGCGGGATGCCGCGGTCATGTCGTGCGAGGTCGCGGTCGAGCTGCTCCATCTGGGGCGCGGGAATGATGAGCTCGTTCGACGCGCGCCCACGGGACATCTGCACATAGGCGGCCTCTCGGTAGAGACCATCGGCGCCGACCGCGATGGCCAGGTCCCAGGTGCCACCCTGGGCGCGGTGAGCGGTGACCGCGTACCCGTGGTCGACGTGCTCGGTGACGTACTGCGCGTCGAGCCGGATGACCGTGTGGTCGGACTCTCGTCGGACCACGAGGCCGCCGTCATCGCCGATCGCGAGGACCCGCGCTGCGTCGCTGTTGCGAACGGTGGTGGTCCTCCCGTCGGGCTGGGACACGCGGGCGTTTCGGCGGAGCACGACCTGCTCGCCGACACCGAATGCACCAGCCTCGGCGCTGCTGCCCGGTTCGATCACGGCGCCGCGGGCGATGAGCCGATCGCGAACAGCCCAGTTCAGCCGCTGGACCATGTCGTTCGTCCCGGCCATGAGGATCGGTCGCTGCCCACGGTCCAGAGCGGCGAGGTAGCGGTCGGCGGCGATGCCGACGGGGTCGATCCCCTCGTCCACGATCGTCAGGCGGTCGTGTGCCCGGTAGGCGTCGACGGCGGTAGGGACAGATCCCTTGCGCAGCTCGGCCAGCGCTGCTTGCTCCCATGGCTCGTGCTGGCGGCGATTGACGGTGAGCTCGGCGACAGAGCCGACGGTGCGCGCCGCTGCGGACAGTGCGCCGCCGGCTGTGACCTCCGGGAGCTGGTGGTTGTCACCGACCAGCACGGCACGGCCGCCTGCCCCGACCACCTGGGAGATGAGGGGTTCGAGGTCTCGTGTCGAAGCCATGGCCGCTTCGTCGATCACCAGGACGGTGCTCGCACTGGGGCGCTCGCGGCCGTCCTCCCAGCGTCGGCGGAGCGCGTGGAGCGTGAACGACTCGATCCCGGCACCGCCTTCGAGCTCGGCTGCGGCGCGGGCCGAAGGAGCAGCGCCGATGACGCGAAGCCCGTCCATCTCGTAGGCGGCCCGGGCGACCGCGAGCGTGTAGGTCTTCCCGGTGCCGGCGGGTCCGATCATGACCGACACAGGGTCGGCGCTGGTTGCGAGTGTGGCCACGGCGTCGGCCTGGTCCGGTCCGAGTGCGGCGTGTTGATCGAGAACCGCGGCGAGGACTTCGCCGTGCACCGCCCGCCGCGTGTCTCGTTGCTCGAACATGCCGAGCAGACGCCGTTCGGTGGCGGCCATCTCGGCGGACGTCCAGCGCTCGACCGGCACTTGTTCGCCGGAGGTGTGGATCGGGAGCACCTGCGGGGATGCCATCACGCGTGCGGCGATCGCGTCGATCGTCGCGACCGTCGCGCCTTCGCCGAGCCTCCGGGCGACGGCTGCGATCAGCTCCGGCCGGGTGAAGGTGGCGTCCGCGATGCACAGGTCGTTGCAGAGGAGATCGGCGATCCACTCCTCCTCGGGGACGATGCGGTCGTGGAGGTACGGGGTGCCGACGTCGTTGATCGACAGCTCCGGCAGCCGCCACGGAACCGAATCCTGGCGCTGATCGGGTGTGGGCCGCGTGCCGAAGACGAGCGCCTCCGCCTGTTCCGGGCCGAACCCGTGGCGGGCTCCCTCGACCTTCCAGCGTGCGTCGAATCGTTCGCCTTCGAGCTCGGCCTTGCCGCGGCGGGTGGCGAGGACGGCTTCCTGGCGGCTTGCCGGATCGTTCGCTCGGCCGTGGGTCTCCAGCCACGCGTCGACCTCCTTTGCCCGCTTGGAGAAGGCGTCGCACGCGTTCTGCGGGACCCCGCTGAGCTCGGGGACCTGTCGTCCGGGACGCCATTCCACGCCAAGCCGCTGGGTCAACTCCTGGCGGAGTGCGGCCTGGAAGACCTCGCCGGCGGCCTTGCCGTTGCGGAAGAGGTGGGGACTATAGAACGCCGACCAACGCTGATCGCCGCCCTGGACGAGGTTGGGGAGCAGGACGTGCCAGTGCAGGAGGGGGTCACCAGCGCGAGAGGTCCGATGGCGGAACACCGCCGCCGCGACATCAGCTCCCTTCACCGTTCGGATTCGGGCTGCCGCTGCTGCCCCCGGGTCGGTCTTGGCGAGGTCGGCCAGGTAACGCTCGTTGCCGGTGCCGCGGCGGACAGCCATCACGTCCCGCTCGAGCCAGGCGATGGTGTCTCGGACCGCGTTCTCGCACGCTTCGATGATCGCCCCCTGGACGCGGGGGTCATCGCTCACGGCGTAGAGCACCGAGACGGACTTCGGGGCCTTGAAGGTCAGGTCGAAGCCGGGCACGCGGCGCGGGTGGGGGTGGAGCGTCTCGCCGTTCGGGGTCAGGCCGGCACCCCGCGGTCGCAGGCCAGCGAGAACGGCGCGGAGGTCATCGCCGTCAACGGTCCCTTCGAGTCCGAGTGCCTTCGCTCCCCCGCCTGTCCACCAGCCTTCGGCCTCGCCCGATCCGGAGTAGTAGTCGTCGAGGGACTGCGCGACGCCGGTCAGCTGGTACGCCTCGGCACCGACGCGGAGCTTCGTAACGGAGAGCACATGTATCTAACCCACCCCGAAGTCGGGCTCGGTCACCCCAGGTGCACCCACTTTGTGGTGCCTTTCTGTGAGAGCGATCGTGGTTCGGAGGTCGGCGGCGCGCTGCGTGGCCGAGGGTCACGGACCGGGCCGATCGCTGGCGGCGCCTTGGGGACGTGGAGGTTCTTCCGGGAATCGGGGTGACCTGCGCCGACTTCGGGGTGGGGTTGTGTAGGTGGAGGCCTGATCGCAGCGTTCGGCTACGGGCGGCTTCCTCGGTCGCATGGTGCGGCCGCCACCGACACAGGAGGTGCCCAATGGGAGCCGACGCAGTGAAAGACCTGCGAGCGTGGCAGCGCGAGCAGGCAAGCGCGCAGGAGCGAGCGCTGCGCGCCGCGCGCAAGGCCAAGCAGCTGATCGACGATCTCGAGGCGAAGCGGGTCGCCGCGCTGGACGGACTGGCGAGCGCCGTGTCCACGCTGGAGAAGGCCGGACTCACCCGCGACCAGTGCGCGTCGTTCCTCGACCTGACACCCGAGGAGCTGGCGCGCACGACGAGCGCCGCCCGGCGCGGAGCCGCGAACCGTCAGCCGCCGTCGTCGTGATCCTCGAACGCGTGCCGCATCGCGACCTCGTGGAGCTCGGCGGCGCTGATGGTCCCGTTGTTCAGAGCGGGGAGGAGGTCGAGGGCAGCATCGACGAACCGTTCCCAGCTCGCCCAGCTCGTGAAGGTACCGGCGTGCATCTCGGTGAGAGCGAGTGCGACGAGCGCCTGCTCGCCCGGGTCGAGTCGGCTCCATCGCTCTGCGAACCGGCCTGCCGGGTCGAGGTGCCTGGGCAAGGCGTCGGGGTCGGGGGTGGTGGGATCGTCGGCCATGTGCGCCTCCGCGTTCACGCCGAGCGGGTCGGCAGGTGATCGAAGGTGCACAGTGCGATGGCGTGCACGACCGAGACGGACGGTAGGCGCTGCGACGTATCCGTCGCAAGGGCTTCTGGTGTAGGCGCGACGTACTGTCGTAGCTGTGGGCAAGTCCGTCGACGTCGACGACCTCGTCGGCGCAGCCGAGATCGCGGAGCGCCTCGGCCTGGCGAGCTCGAGCGTGGTGCGCGACTGGCGCCGTCGGCACGCCGACTTCCCAACGCCAGTGGTCACGCTGCGGATGGGTCCGGTGTGGCGCTGGCCGGACGTCGAGGCGTGGGCGACGGCAACGGGACGGGCTCGGTAGGCCACGGCACCCCGACCGAAGGGCGGGTCACGGCACCGTCGGCCCGGCCGCCGACCGCCCGACTCGTGCCGGGCAGTCGGCGCGAGGCGTCAGGCTGCGCGCGCGTCGGCTTCGTCGAGATCGGTCGCGTCGGCCGCTGCTCCCCCGGCGGCGTTCAGGTGATCGAGGGCGTGTTGCGCCTTGCTGGCAACGGTGACGAGCGCTCGGGCGTCGGCTCGGAGGATGCGGAGCCAGTGGGCGAGGTAGGCGGCGTGATCGTGGCGGGTGGTGGCGCTGATGCCGGCGGTTGCGCTCCACATGGCGGCGCCGAGCTCGGCGACGAGTTCCTCGGCGGCGTAGGCGTCGGAGCCGAACCGTCCGGAGAGGTCGCGTCCGAGTCGGCTGGTGTGGCCGGTCCAGTGGATGTGCTCGTGTGCGGCAGTTGCGTAGTAGTGCGCGGTGTGGTCGAACTGGGCGAGGTCCGGAAGGCGGATGGTGTCGGTGGCGGGCTGGTAGCACGCGACGTTGCCGCCGGTGCGGACGTCGGCCCCGACCGCCGCGAAGAAGGCTTCGGCGGCCTCGATGCGCTCGGGTGTGTCTCGGCCGCTGTCGCGCCGTGCAGCGATGAGGTCGTCGGTCCCGTCGGCCTGCTCTGCGGCGAAGACGGTGAAGGTGCGGGCGACGAGCCGGCGTCGATTGCCGTCGTCCTCGTCGGGCTCATCGTTGGCGCGCGGCTCGAGGGTCTTCCACAGCAGGACCGATGTGCCCTTCGCTCCGCGTCGGACCTGTGCGCCGTGGCGCTGCCATCCCCGGTAGGTGGCCCAGACCCCGGAGGGCCAGTCGTTCGCTGCGGCGACCATCGGAAGCCAGAGCGCGTTGACGCCGCGGTAGCGGTGGCCGTCGACGCTCTCGGGCGTGCCCGCGTCGGCGAGGGTGTGCCAGGGCATGCGCCAGTCGCCGGCGCCGGCCTCGATGGCGGCGATGAGTTGGTCGGTGATGGTTGCGAAGAGATCGTCTGCTCGCATCGGTGCTCCTTGGGTCTCGGCCTCGCTGGTGCGGGGCCTCGCCCTACGGGCGTCCTGGCCCGCCGGTCCCGCAGCGGTGTCAACCCCGGAGGGGCGCAGCCCGCCGGAGCTTGCGGAGGCGGGTTGACACCGCTGCGGCGGGCGGGCCACCACGGCACCCCGCCCGCAGGGCGGGGCACGGCACAGCAGCGCGGACACCGACTCCGGCCAGTTGCCGGAGTCGGTGTCCGTGGGTCAGGTGGTGACCGCGGTCGGGGCGTGGAGGAGCTCGTAGCGGTGTCGATCGATGGCCTGCGGGATGCGAGATGCGAGGAGGCCGGCGTCGACGGTGCGAGCCACGGACGGATCGGTTCGGATCGTGGCCACGATCGGGAGCCCGAGGACGGAAGCGACGTCGGTGTCGTCGAGCGCTCGGCCAGGTTCGGCGATGACGATGGCGTTGTCGGGAGGCGGGGTGACGGCGAGGGCCCGGCGCAGTGCGAGGTAGCAGGCCCGGGTGACGATGGTCGCCGTGCCGACAGTGGGCCGCTTCTGGCCGAAGTCGATGACGGCGACCTCGTAGCCGGTGGTGTCGATCTCGTCGGCGACCTTGTCAGGTTCGGCGGCGACGAGGTCGAGGTTCGGGACGACCTCGGTGACGGCGTTCTGTTCGGTGGGTTCGGGGCACCCGAGGGCGGCGTACGTGTCGTGGTGCTGGGCCGCGTCGATGAGCAGCGTCCGTCGGCCGGTCTTGGCGCGCGTGAGCGCGACCGACGCGGCGATGACGGTGGTGCCCTGTCCTCCCTTGGCGGCGAAGTAGGCGAGGGTGAGCGTGTCGGTCATGTCATGTCCTCCGTTGGCGGGGTCGGCTTCGCCCTACGGGCGTCCGGCCCGCCGGTCACCGGCTCGGTGTCAACCCCGCAGGGGCGAAGCCCGCCGGAGCTTGCGGAGGCGGGTTGACACGGAGACGGCGGCGGGCCACCACGGCACCTCGCCCGCAGGGCGGGACACGGCACAACGGCAACCGAAGCGAGGACCGTGCCGAGACAGGCGCGGTCCTCGCTTTCGGCTACCGAGTCGTCGGGCGCTATCGGGTCGCCGCCCGGCGGGCTTCGTAGAGCTCCAGGAGGTAGGGCGGGAGCTGGTCAAGCTGGCGACGTGTCAGCGGTGGAAGGGCGATACGGACGAAGACCGTTCCGTCGTTGACGCTGATGACGCGGAACCGCTCGAGCCTGAGGAGCGCAGCGCGAACTCGGGTGAGTGAGCTGCCCATCCCGAAGGTGCGTGACAGGTCGGCGAGGCTGAAGCTCGCTTCGTTCCCCTGTGCCGCGTAGCCGGCGAACCGGTGAGCGATGAGCGTTGCGGTCGGCCCGAGGATGGGCGTCCACCACACGAGGGTCTCGATGCTCGCGGTCGGGTGCGACTCGGGATGGCTCTCGACGAGTTGGTCCCGCCACGCAAGAACGGTGATGGTCGTGTCGGGTTCCGCAGGGATGCGCCTGGAGTTGGACGGGGCTGGGGACTGTTCGGTGACGGACACTGGTGGTGCCTCCGTGGGCGGGTGGAGGACGCGCCTGGCTTCCCGACCAGGCGAGCTCTCCACGACGTGCCGGCTTGGCCGGCGAGCCCCGGGCCGGGGCTCGCCCCTACGGGGCGCTTCCGCCCACCAGCTGGGACGCCGTCAAGCCCGAAGGGCCGAAGCCCGCCGGAGCTTGCGGAGGCGGGTTGACGGGGGCTCGGCGGGTGGGCACCACGTCACCCGGACCGAAGGTCCGGACACGGCACGCGGCGGCGCTTCACATCAATGAGTGGGCCAAGTGATGTCGCAATTCATTGCGCGCGACCGCGAGATTTCTGACGAAGTGGGGTGACCGGGCCCGACTTCGGGGTGGGTATGTAATGCATGGAGCAAACCGCGATTTGCGCGCCCCCCGATGTCAGGCGACCACCTTGCGTGCGGTTGTCGGTGTTCAGTGGCCGATGTCACTTCCCATGCCGGTACCACGAGTTCTACGGTCACCGGACCACCCTCAGCCACTGTGCGAAGCGAGGACCCCTCACCGTGTTTCGCCTACTCAACAAGCGCGACCTTCGGGCCGCCGCGTCAGACGACTATTCCAAATCGCCCGCCGACATTCGGCGCATCCGAGGCACCGGGCGAGCGCCCGCTTCGGTGCTATTGGCAGCGTTGCTGACGCTTTCTTTGGGCATGGCCGGGTGCGGCTCTTCATCCGATCGTGACGACGCGGTCGGCTCGACGACAACTGCGCCTCGGTCAACGAGCTCTCGACCAGCCACGACCGGGACCTCAGCTCCAGGAACGACGACGTCCCAACCCGGACGCTTCTCCAGCGACGAACAGGAGGTGGTCGACGCGTACCTCGCCGCGATGGAAGCGTTCGATCAGGCGACCGCGGATCCACCGAACCCCGACCACCCTGCACTCGCCGCCACCACCGTGGACCCGGTGCTCACCGAGGTGCGCAACCTTGCCGCCTCGTGGAAAGGGTTCGGCCAGGCGCTGCGCTACCCGCAGAGCTCGGTCCACGAGATCACACCTCTGACGGTCGAGATCGACGGCGGGACCGCAACGATCGAGACCTGCAACGTCGACGACGGGATCCTGTACGAGCCGGCAAGCGGGCGGGTCCTGAACGACAAGGTCACCACGGCTCACGACCGGGCGACGATGACCCTCGTCGACGGCACGTGGAAGCTCACGACTCGGGTCCAGGTGGAGAAGTGGGAGGGGGTGGCGGGATGCGCCGTCGCTTCGTCCTGAGTGCGCTCGCCGTCGCTGCGGCTTCGCTGCTGTCGGCGCAACCCGTCGCGGCCGAGGGTCAGAACGCCGGCGGCACGACGACACCCGAGGGTGGACAGGTCGTCGTGGTCGTGCCCGGAAGCTCGTCAGGCGGCTATAGCGGTTCCGGCTACCAGGGCGGCGGAGGACCTGCGTCGAACATCGAGTGCAAGTTCTTCGAGGTGACCGCCTCGGCCGGGGCGGTGCTCCCGGGCCTCGGCTCGCACGTCACGGACACATCGGGGATCGAACCTGGCACGTACCTCTGGCTGATCTGCCGCGACGTCACGACCGGATCGATCACCTTCGAGAACATCTTCGCGTGGGACCCGGCGAACCCACCGGCCCTGACGCCTTCGGCGGAGGTGTTGGCGCAGATGGCCGCCAACGGCATGGTGCTGCCCGTTCCCGGCGTACAGACGTGGCCGCCGTCGGGCGGCACGGGCCTGGTCAACTTGCCGGTCTGGCTGCACGTCGACAACTGGGAGACGATCTCGGCCTCCGCGTCAGCGGGTGGACTGACGGCGACGGTGGAGGCGGTGCCTGTTCGCTCCGAGTGGGACATGGACGACGGCACCGTGACCTGCACGTCGGCCGGGTCCACCTACGACGCCTCGTCCCGTCCCGATCCCGCGTCGTCCTCCTGCTCGTTCACGTACCGGCGCAGCTCGGGCGCCCGATCCGACATGGCGTTCCACAACTCGGCGGTCGTCGTGTGGCACCTGCGCTGGTTCGCGACGAACGGACAGGGTGGAGACCTCGGGGAGCTGACGAGTCCAGTCGCCGGCTTCACCTTGCAGATCGAGGAGTCCCAGGCGCTCGTTGCGCGCGCCGGGAGTTGAGACCAGGAGAGGCACGGCGATGACCACGACCTTGACGCGCGAGCGCGTCTCACCGAACGGCACGAAGAGCGAACCGGTCGGCATCGAGCCGGCGAAGCGCCGGCAGCGGAGCCTTCCGTTGGCGCTGGTGGCCGCGGCGTGCATGCTCGTCTCGATCGTGGCCTTCGTCGGGCTCCAGTTGGCGTCGTCTGACCGTCGGCCCGTGCTGGCCGTCGCCCGGCCGGTGGAAGCAGGCGCCCAGATCACCGAGGCTGACCTCGTCATCGCGCAGGTCTCTGACGATCCGTCGCTGTCGCCCATTCCCCTGTCGGCCAAGTCCTCGGTGCTGGGCCGCACCGCTGCCGTCGACCTGCAGCCGGGGACGCTGTTGGTGCAGACGAACCTCGGCGAAGCGAGCGTCGTCGGCGACGGAGAGTCGCTCGTCGGTGTCGAGGTGCCCGCCTCGGCGGCACCGGTCGGGGCCCTACGGCCAGGCGACCGCGTCCAGCTCGTCGAGGTGGCCAAGCCGGGCGAGCCCCGAGCCGACGACGGTTCACCGGTCATCACCGAGGGACGGGTGCTCCGGGTTGCGTCGAGCGGATCGGGCACAGCGACGACGACCCAGCTGTCGGTGATCGTGCCGAAGGAAGCTGGCCCGTCGGTGGCGAGTGCCTCCGCGGGGCAGCGGATCGCTGTGGTGGTGATCCCGTGACAGTCCTGGCCTTCGGTGCGGCCAAGGGTTCGCCGGGTGTCACCACGACGGTGCTGGCTCTCGCGGCGCGCTGGCCGGCCCATCGCGAGCCGCTCGTGGTCGAGGCCGACCCCGCCGGAGGTGATCTGGTCGCTCGTCTCACATCGCTCGACGGCGAGCGCGGCGGGCTGCGCGACACCCCGTCGACGGTGCAGCTGGCCGCCTCGGCGCGTTCTGGACTGTCTGACCAGACCGTTCTCGAGCACCTCCAGCGCCTGCCAGGCCCCGGCGAGGTCCGTGCCCTGGTGGCACCACCGTCTCCCTTCGCTGCGTCGACGGCGGTGACGGCGCTCGTCGCGGCCGGCTTCGGTGACCGCCTGCGGGGCTTGGCTGGGCTCGATGCCCTCGTCGACGTCGGACGGATCGATGCCGCTTCGCCGGCGCTGGACCTGGTGCGATGGCTCGGCTCGGTCGTGCTCGTGGCTCGCCCAACGCTGTCAGACGTGCTCCACACGCGCGAGCTCGTCAACTCGCTGCGTGCGGCCGGCGTCCGTGCGTCGCTCGTTCTCGTCGGCGATCGGCCGTACTCCCCCGCCGAGGTCATCGACACCATCGACCACGCTCCTCTCGTAGGTGTGCTCCCGAATGATCCGGTGGGGGCCCGGGCGTTGTGCGGCGACGCCAAGAGCCCGAAGGTGCTCGGACGGACTCGCCTCGTTCGCACCGCAACTGACCTCGCCGTTCGCCTCGCGCCCGGCGCACCAGCTGCGGTCCCGCCCGCGCAGGCCCCGGCACCGCCGCCCGCTCCCCCGGTCGCGGTCCCGCCTCCGGTGCCTGCACCGCCGCCGGCCTGGTACGAGAAGGCGCAGGTGTCGTCGTGACCGTCGACGCGCCCGAGGCCACGACCGCCATGACCCCTCGGGCACGAGCAGTGCTCGACGACCTGATGGCACAGGGCATAGGCGACGAGGTCGCCGCCTGGCGCGAGAACGCCATCGCCTCGGGCCAGACGGTGAGCGGCGCCGACCAACGACAGTTCGCCACGTCGGTGATCCACGAGCGTCTCCGCCACATCGCCGAGCGGGACATCTCCAACGGCATCGGGGCGCTGACGCCGGCCGAGGACGCCGCTGTGGTGCAGGCGGCGCTCGATGACATGTTCGGCGCCGGGATGCTCGACCGCCTCCTCGCCGACCCGCTCGTCGAGAACGTCGACGCAATCGGCTGCGATCGGGTGTGGGTGTCGTACGCGGACGGCCGCAAGGAGCTCGGCCCGCAGCTGTGGCGCTCCGACGCGGAGATGATCGACCACCTCCGTCGCCTCGGTGCGCGTTCAGGCCAGGCGGAGCGTCGCTTCGACAACGCCGCCGTCGAGCTCAACCTCCAACTGCCCTCGGGCGCCCGGCTCTTCGCCGTCATGGCCGTGACCGCCCGGCCATGCGTATCGGTGCGCCGGCACCGCAAGGCAACGGCCACGCTCGCGGAACTCCGCCAGAGCGGCACGTTCGATCACCGTGTCGAGCAGTTCCTCGCTGCCGCGGTGCGAGCACGGCTGAACGTCCTGGTCGCCGGCGGCACGAACGCAGGCAAGACCACCTTGCTGCGGGCACTCCTCGGCGAGACCGACCCTCGCGAGCGACTCGTCACCATCGAGGACAACCGCGAGCTCAACCTGTCGGCATTCGGCGACCGCCACCAGGACGTCGTGGAGATGGAGTCCCGCGAACCCAACACCGAGGGCGAGGGCGAAGTGACACTCGCCGAGCTGGTCCGCATGGGGCTTCGCATGAACCCATCGAGAGTCATCGTCGGCGAGGTTCGCGGGTCTGAGGTCATCCCGATGCTCAACGCCATGTCCCAGGGCAACGACGGCTCCATGTGCACCATCCACGCCTCCTCCAGCGAGGGCGTGTTCGACCGCATCGCCGCCTACTGCGTCCAAGCCCCCGAGCGACTCGACCGCATCGCCTCCAATCTGCTCCTGGCGAACGCCGTCGACCTCGTCGTGTTCCTGGCCCAAGCTCAGACGGCTACTGGGCTCCGACGGTGGGTCGCTTCGATCCGAGAGGTCGTCGCCGCAGAGGACCAGCACATCTCCTCCAACGAGATCTTCCGGGCCGAGCCCGGAGCGCACGCGGCGCCCACAGGCGTACCGCTGCGTCCGCAGACCCTCGAGCGCCTCGCCGCCGTCGGCTACTCGTGGCCGCCGACCCTTCAGGCCGTGCAGTGACCGCCTACGCAGCGACCATCGGCGCGCTGTTCGGCTTCGGGCTGTTCCTCCTCGTGCGCGCCCTCATCGGAGCACCGGCGGGTGACGATGAGCAGCCGATCGAGCCGCCGCCGCGCGAGCGGCTCACCGAGCGGTTCGATCACTTCGGCCTTCGGGTCGGCTGCGGGTCGGTCGGCGCCGTAGCGATCGGCGTGCTCACCGGATGGCCCGTGGGCATCGTCCTCGCCGGTGCGGCGGGGTTCTTCGCACCATCGCTCCTGGGCGGCAAGGCGCGACGCGACGCCGAGCAGGCCCGACTCGACGCGATCGCCACCTGGACCGAACAGCTCCGCGACGTCATGGCCGCTGCAGCCGGGCTCGAACAGGCCATCATCACCACTGCGGTGCACGCTCCGCCACCGATCCGGCGAGACGTGGCCTGGCTCGCCGCCTCACTCGAGGCCGGCACGAACGTGCGGACCTCGCTGCGCCGCTTCGCCCAACGGGTCGACGACCCTGCCGGCGACCTCGTGGTCGCCGCACTGATCCTCGCTGCCGAAGGGTCACCCCGCCAGCTCGGCGACCTCCTCGGCCGGCTCGCTGCCACCACCCGGGACACCGTGAAGATGCGGCTGCGCATCGAAACCGGCAGGGCCCGCACCCGCAGCTCCGTCAAACTCGTCACCTCGGTCACGGTGCTGTTCAGCGTGGGCATCGTGGTCTTCAACCCCACCTACGTCGAGGCCTACCGGACCGTCGTCGGACAGATCGTCCTCATCGGCGTCGCCGCCTTCTTCGCCGGCGCCTACTGGTGGCTCGCCCGAGCCGGCCGCCCGACCACCACCGGACGGTTCCTCACCGCCGGAGCGGCACCCACCCACGTGCAGACCCCACCGAACCCGAAGCGGGCGGTGGTGTCGTGAACGGGATCTCGACAACCGTCATGCTCGGCGCCGCGGCCGGCCTCTTCGGCTTCGCTGCCTGGCGACTGGCGTTCCCGCCACCTCCGCCGCTCGCCACTGCGCTCGCCCGGCTGGAACGCCGGCCCGAGATCGTCGATGACAGCAGCGATCCCCATTGGAAGCGCCAGCTCGGCAAGCGCACCTCGGCTGCGCTCAGCGGGTTCGGCGTCGGCTTCGACGACCTCAAGGCCGACGCCCGCATGGCTGGCACGAGCATCGACGCCCACCTCGGCTCGAAGGTGACGTGCGCGCTCCTCCCGATCGTCTTCATCGTCGCGATCGCTGCACTGTTCCTCTTGGCCGGGGTCACCGTCCCTGCGGGGCTCCTCGCCGTCGCCGCGCTCGTCAGTGTGGTCGTCGGGTTCGTCGCCCCCGACCTCAGCCTCCGCAAGGCAGCCGACGAGCGACGCCGCGAGTTCGCCCTCGCGTTCGGTTCGTACCTCGACCTCGTCGCCATCAGCCTCGCCGGTGGCATGGGCACCGAGGCTGCATTGGTCGAGGCTGCCCGTGTCGGCGACTCGTGGGCGTTTGGACTGCTGCGTCGTGCCGTGGACGTCGCCCAGATCGACGGAGCCACGGTCTGGTCGACCTTCGCCCGGCTCGGTGAAGAACTCCGCGTCCCCGCACTCGTCGAACTCGCCGCCAGCGTCGCCCTCGCCGGCAACGAAGGCGCCAAGGTGCGTCAGTCGATTGCCGTGAAGGCCGACACGCTCCGCGCCGTCGAGCTCGCTGAAGCCGAATCGGAGGCGCAGGCGGCGACCGAGCGCATGGCCATCCCCACCGCGATGTTGCTGTTCGGGTTCGTGCTCCTCATCGGGTTCCCGGCCGTCATCACCGTCCTCGGAGGCCTCTGACGAGGTCTCCCCCGCTGTCCCACTCACACCAAGGAGCTC
>JAKOVA010000059.1 GCA_029782335.1 Actinomycetes bacterium
CATGTTAGGCGGTCGCGCGCCACTTCCGGCGCGCCTGGAGGAGATGCCCATGGCAAAGAAGATGCATGAGACGCCGATGCTCGACGAGCTCGAGACCGGCCCCTGGCCCAGCTTCATCACCGGCCTGAAGCAAGTCGCCAAAGAGAAGGACTACATGGTCGACGTGCTCGGCCAACTCGAGACGAGCTACAAGGACCGCAAAGGCTACTGGAAAGGCGGCACGATCAGCGTGTTCGGCTATGGCGGCGGAGTCATCCCGCGCTTCACCGAGCTGAAGGACGAGAACGGCCAGCCGAAATTCCCCGACGCAGCCGAGTTCCACACGCTGCGCGTGATGCCGCCCCCCGGCATGCACTACAACACCGACGTGCTGCGCAAGATGGCCGACATCTGGGAACGCCACGGCTCGGGCCTGATCGCCTTCCACGGCCAGTCTGGCGACATCATGTTCCAGGGCGTCACGTCGGCGAACGTGCAGCCCGCGTGGGACGAGATCAACGAGCTCGGCTTCGACCTCGGCGGCGCGGGCCCGGCCGTGCGCACGTCGATGTCGTGCGTCGGCGCCGCGCGCTGCGAGCAGTCGTGCTACGACGAGGGCCGCGCGCACCGGACGGTGATCAACAGCTTCCTCGACGACATCCATCGTCCGGCGCTGCCGTACAAGTTCAAGTTCAAGTTCTCGGGCTGTCCGAACGATTGCATGAACTCGGTGCAGCGCGCCGACATGGCGATCATCGGCACCTGGCGCGACAACATGCGCACCGACGAAGAACTGGCGCGCAAGTGGTTCGCCAAGCACGGCATGCACGAGCTCGTCAGCGACGTGATCTCGCGCTGCCCGACCAAGACGATCCAGATCAAGCCGATCGACCAGGTCAAGTCCGGCCCGACGATCTCCAGCGTCAAGCTCGACGACCAGAACGCGCTCGAGATCGAGAACCGCGACTGCGTGCGCTGCATGCACTGCATCAACGTGATGACCGGCGCGCTCGCCCCGGGCAAGGACAAGGGCGCGACCGTGCTGGTCGGCGGCAAGCGCACGCTGAAGATCGGCGACCTGATGGGCACCGTCATCGTGCCGTTCATGAAGCTCGAGTCCGACGAGGACTTCGAGAAACTCGTCGACCTCGGACAGCGCACGATCGAGTTCTTCGCCGACAACGCGCTCGAGCACGAGCGCACCGGCGAGATGATCGAGCGCATCGGCCTGGTCAATTTCCTCGAAGGCATCGGCCTGGAGGTGGACCCGAACATGGTGTCCACGCCGCGTACGAACCCCTTCGTGCGCACCGACGGCTGGGACGAGGAAGTCGCGAAGATCAACGCCCGCAAGAGCGCGGCCTGATCGAGCCTCCCGGCCACCGACCCCGAACGAGCCAATCGAGGAACGACACAGATGGATCAGGCAGTTGCTCCCAAGGCGGCGCCCGCGACGCCGCGGCGCGCCAAAGAGACCGGCGTCCCCGACAACAAGCAGTTCATGCACCCCACGTTGCTGCGCAATTACGGCAACTGGAAGTACCACGATCGCCCGCGTCCCGGCGTGCTCCACCACGTCTCGCACAGCGGCGAGGAGGTCTGGTCGGTGCGCGCCGGCACGCAGCGGCAGATGGACGTCTACACGATCCGCAAGCTCTGCGACATCGCCGACAAGTACGCCGAAGGCCACGTGCGCTTCACGATCCGCTCGAACATCGAGTTCATGGTCGCCGACCCGAAGAAGGTGGCCCCGCTGATCGAGGCGCTCGAGTCGGCCGGTTTCCCGGTCGGCGGCACCGGCAACTCGGTGACGATGATCTCGCACACGCAGGGCTTCCTGCACTGCGACATCCCCGGCACCGACGCCTCGGGCGTCGTCAAGGCGCTGATGGACGAGCTCTACGACGAGTTCAAGCGCGAGGAGATGCCCAACCGCGTGCACATGTCGACCTCCTGCTGCGAGATCAACTGCGGCGGCCAGGCCGACATCGCGATCATCATGCAGCACACCAAGCCGCCGAAGATCAACCACGATCTCGTGGCCAACGTCTGCGAGCGCCCGGCCGTC
>JAKOVA010000071.1 GCA_029782335.1 Actinomycetes bacterium
TCGAGTGAGGACAACGCGATCGCGTGGTCGAGAATGTCGGCGAGCTGGCCGGTGTAGCGATCGAGCTCGTCGTCGCTCAACGTGAGACGCGCCAACCGGGCGACGTGCGCGACGTCGCCACGGGTGATGCGGTGTGGGGGATCCTCGGACATCGGCGGACATGGTAGGTGGCGGTGTCCCCCACCGTTCCCACCCCCGCGCAGCGAGCACTGCCGCCAACTGCCCCGGCGCCGACGCCGAGTGACGGTGGCGACTCGGCGCTCAGGCGGTGACCCTGCGGGCGAAGGCGACCGACTCCGCTTCGATCAACTCGGCGTCGAAGTCGAGCGTCGCGACGTGGAAGCTGCGCTCCAGGCTCACCCGCTCCACCGGACCCGAAACCGCCGCTGCAAGATGATCGGACGAGGCCGGCGGCACGACGTGGTCGTTTGGTGAGCTGAGAATCAGCACCGGGCAGCGGATGTCGGCGAGGTGCGGCTGGAGCTCGTCGATCGCGGTGCCCAGCGATGCGAGTGGCGCAAGCGGTGTCCGGTCGTAGGCCAGCTCGACCACCCCTTCCTTCGCGATGTCGTTGCCGACGGCGTCGAAGGAGGTTTCGCCGGCTTCGAGCAGCGGAAGGAGCACTTCCGCGATCTCGGGCTGGGGCATCGTTGCCGCGTTGATGGCAATGCAGCCGGCGATCTCGGGGTGACGGGCGGTCAACCAGACCGCCAGCGTGCCCCCCATCGACAGCCCGGCGACCACCACCCGCTCACAGCGTGCAGCCAGTTCTTCGTAGGCGGATTCCGCGGCAGCCGACCAGTCGGCCCACGAGGTGCCCAACATGTCCTCCAGCGAGGTGCCATGGCCGGGCAACCGTGGCAGTTCGGTGGAAAAGCCGGCGTCGGCGAAGGCCTGTGCGAGGGACCGCATGGACTGCGGGGTCCCGGTGAATCCATGGATGACGAGTGCGCCGAGCGGACCGCCGGACCACGACTGCGGCTCGGCTCCGGCAAGGACGGGCGGGGTGGCGGCGGTGTCGCTCATGTGCGGTCACGGTAGCCGTCTGCGCAACCTCTTGACCGGACAGTCAACTTTTTCCGTCGCGGGCCTCTCTGGATGAGTAAGGTCCGCTCGCAGCCCGCCAACGCGGTGGGTCCGATCACGAGGAGTTTCACCAACATGGCGAAGTACCCGTTCCTGAGCGACGAGTGGGTGGCCGAGGCGAGAAGGATCCGCGCCGAATTCGAGGGTCAGGCCACACCGCCACCGCACGTCATGCGGATGAACCAGATCGTCACCGAGGTGCCCTTCGGCGACGGGGAGATCAACGCCCATCTCGATACGTCCGAGGGCGACGTGAAGATGGACCTCGGTCACCTCGAGAACCCCGACCTCACCGTCACGATCGACTATGTGACGGCAAAGGCCATCATCGTCGACGGCAACCCGCAGGCCGGGATGCAGGCCTTCATGGCAGGCAAGATCAAGGTCCAGGGCGACATCACCAAGCTGATGGCTATGCAGCAAGGCCCTGTCGACGCGGTCGCGTCCGAGGTCGCGGAGCGCATCAAGGAGATCACCGCCGACTGAGCCGATCAGGCCGCACGGGCGGCCGGTTGGGGTGGCCGCCTCGTCGCGGCGGCTGGGGAACACCACGTCGGCAGACCACCCCAACTGGCTGTCCCACCAGCAGGTGCGGTCACTCTAGGTAGTGGGTCGACCCGGATGAGGGATACCCACGGCGTTGCTCACGCTCAGGTTGCGGTCACCAGACGCACCGGCGTCCCGGGCAACTGCAACGACCCGACCGGCGGCTCGGTGATGAGCACCTTCTTGAGCGGCGAGCCGTCCACCCGGGAAACCCCGAACCCCCACTCGGACAGCACCCGAGCAGCATCCGACGCCGGCATCCCGACCACGTTGGGGATCGGCTTGGGTTCTGG
>JAKOVA010000073.1 GCA_029782335.1 Actinomycetes bacterium
GTCCCACGGCTGCTGCGGGTGGGGGTGCGCGTCGATCCAGGCTCGGGCGCGCGTGAGCAGGTCATCCCGATCGCGGGCCAGCCCGTCGATGAGGCCCATCTCGAGCGCCTTCGCGGGCGCGACGCGGCGTCCCTCGCTCAGGTAGGGGAGCGCGTGCTGCAGTCCGATCAGGCGCACGGTCTTCACGACGCCGCCGGCGCCCGGCAGCAGCCCCAGCGTCACCTCGGGGAAGCCGATCTCGATCGACGGGTCGTCGATGCACAGCCGTGCGTGGCAGGACAGAGCGAGCTCCAGTCCGCCGCCGAGCGCGCTACCGTTGATGGCGGCGACGACCGGCCTGCCGAGCTTCTCGATCCGGCGCAGGCACGCCTTCATCGCTTCGAGTTCGTGGAAGAAGGTCGCGGCATCCTCGGGCCGAACCGCAACCAGGGCGCGCAGGTCACCGCCCGCGAAGAAGGGTCGCTTGGCCGAGGTGAGGATGACGCCACGGATCTGCGCCCGTTCCCCCTCCAGCCGAACGACGCTGGCGCGAAGGTCGGCCTGGAATGCGGCGTTCATCGTATTGACCGGCTGGTCGGGGGCATCGAGAAGCAGTGTCACGACGCCATCGGCGTCCTTCTCGTAGCGGATGCTGGACATGCGAACTCCGGACGGGGCTGGAATGATCGGAAGCGTCCAATCATAAACCGTCGCAGGTAGCGTCCGTCTGCCGCCGGAGGGTAGCTGCCCGATGCGGGGCAGCCGATACCTGCAGGAGGCCTCAGATCGGCAGCGTGAGCCGCCGCGACGCGTCGCGAGAGCCGATCGCGCTGCCCAGGATGATGTCGGCGGTCTCCTGGTCGCGGATCAGCGTCACCGCGTTGGGAACCGCGAGCAGGCGCTCTCGATCGAGCGGCCGGCACACTCCATAGCCCTGCGCATAGTCGACCTGGAGCTCGATGAGCGACTTGACGATGCCCGCGTTCTCGGCCCATTCGGCCACGCAGCCCATTCCGAGCTCGTGCGCCAGGTCGACCACTGCGCGCGTGATCGCGAAATTCGCCCGATTCAGGTTGACGTCGCGGATGAAGTTGCCGTCGATCTTGACCAGGTCGCCGGGAAGCTCCTTCAGGTAACTGAAGGACGTGTAGCCCGCCCCGAAGTCGTCCAGCGCGACCATCGCGCCGAACGACTTGACCCGATCGACGAACCGTCGAGTCGTATTCAGGTCGTACAGGGCGACGCTCTCCGTGATCTCGAAGCAGATCTTCCTCGTCGACTCCGGATGCGAGCGGATCAGCGCGATCGTGTCCTGAAGGAACTTCTCGTCGTTCAGCGAGGCGCCGCTCAGGTTCAACGTGCAGAAGTCGACGTTGTCGCGGTGGGCCGGCTGCGAGTCGAGCCACTCGAGCGTGCTGCGGAGCACCCAGCGGTCGATCTGTGTCATCAATCCGTTGCGTTCAGCGGCTGGAATGAAGCGGGCGGGCGGCAGCACCTGCCCGCTGTTGTCGCGCATCCGGATCAACACCTCGTAGCAGAGGCTCGACTCGGGGTTGCGCAGGGAGACGATCGGCTGCAGTTGCGTGAAGAAGTTCTCGATCGGCAGGCGTTCCTTCATTCCCGCCACGAGCTTGATCTCGTCGAGATAGTTCAGCAGCTCCGTGCTGCTCGAGTCGTAGGAGATGACGGTCGCGCCCCCGGAGGCCTTGGCTTCGGAGCAGGCGCGGTCGCTTGCGGTCAGGGCGTCGGCAGGGCGCATGTTGTCGAGCACGCGGATCAGGCCGATGCTCGCCGTCACGTTGAACGCCTTGTCCTGGTACTGATAAGCGCGGTCGCT
>JAKOVA010000077.1 GCA_029782335.1 Actinomycetes bacterium
GACCGCATCGACGAGTCGGTCGAACGCGCCGCGGAACTGCTCGTTCCGCTCAGCTCACCCGACGACCTCCACGAGGTGCTGCGGTCGGTGCTCCGCGAGGTGATCGAGTTCGCCCGGAACAACGACCACCTCGAACGAGAACTCGCGGCCCACGCACTCACCCGCGATCAGGTGAACCGGATGTACGGCAGCAACGACGTCATCGAGATCGTGGTGCAACGCCTCGAGTTGAGCGGCGCGCTCAGTCGAGCGCAGCTTCGCCGAACCGAGTTCGCGATCCGGGCGGCCGCAGCGATCGTGCATCGGGCCATCGGTTCCGAACTTCGGTTTGCCGACATGATGACCATGTCCGACGACGAATTTATCGACGAGGTCACTGCGCTGATCTCTGGATACCTGGAGCCGGTGCTGTTCGGTTCAACCGACCGCCACTGAGCCCCGCTCACGGCCCGCCGGTTGTCGTCGTCGAATCCGCGGAGTCCACCGCAGGCCCCGTCGTCGGCTCGGAAGACTCGACCGGTTCCTCGACGGTCGTGGTTGTCGGGGGCCCGTCCACCATCGCGAACCGACCCTCCTCCACATCGCGCGCGATGAACGGCGCGCTGTCCGCGTCTCGGTCGGCAGGGGTAACCGTGTGGCGGCTGACCTCGAGATCGCCGGAGGTTCCGATCACCTCGAGCCGGTCGATCGCCACCAGCCGACGGTCCCGGAAATGGAGGAGGTTTGCCGACATCGGCATGTCCGCATCCACGAGGAGCGAGCCCAACCCCGTCGCGCCGGTCGACCCCGCGAGCGCAGCGAGCGTGCCGTTGCGTGCGCCAAAGCGGTATCGATGCTGATGGCCGGCGATGGCGAGGGGCACCTCACCCATGAGCCGCTTGAGGATCACCGGGTTGTGCACTGCCAGCACATCGGGTTGATTCCGTTCGATCAGCGCTCGAAGTTCAGGAACTGCCGCCTGCTCACGGCGCTCCCGTTCTGCAACCGGGACGTCGTCGACCGTGGTGATCACCGGATCGTCGAAGCCCAGAATCTTGATGCCCTTGACCTCCACGACCCGTCGGTTGAGGGCGGTGATCCCCGGAGTCGCAGCGATCGCCGCACGGTTCGGTCGCGAGTCGTGGTTTCCGGCGACGAAGAGGTAGGGGACGGGGAAGTTCGCGAGGAGTTCCGCGTACGGCCCCTCGAACTGCGTGCCGAATGACGTCGTGTCACCGGTGTCGACGACGGCGTCGACGTCGAAGGACTCCGCGAGACGCCGGGCGAGCTGTGCGCCGATCGGGTTCAGGTGCAGGTCCGAGATATGGAGGATGCGGACCTCACCCGTGTCGTCGAGGCTTTCGGCGACCGAAGCGGAATACAGGGCGGCCAACTTGTCCGACAGCGCGTCGACGCGCTTGCCGACCACACTCCCCTTCGCGGTGAGCTGCTGCAGCAGCTTGCCGCCCTCCGTGACCGGCCCGCGGTAGGTGAGGTCGTCGAAGCGCGAAACGTCGAAGCCGGGAAGCGCCGAAGCGATCAGCAGGCTCGACACCACGGCACCGCCGAGCGCGCCGCCGAGCATGGAAAGCCGTCGGCGACGGGGCAGCAACGCCGCCGCGGCGAAGCCCACCGCCGCCGAGAACAACACAAAGCGGGCCGCCGCCCGTCCCACCGCAGCGGTCATGTCGGAGCGAATCGACGACTCGAGTGCGGCCGAGTCCACACGGCCGCCGCGACCGACCAACGCCGCGACGTCGAGCGAACGCAGTTCGAGACGAACCTCCACCGGGCCACGATGTGTCGGAGCGGCGACCGATCCGATCGGGGGAAGGGCAAGCACGGTCCGGCCGCTCAATCGCGGAGCGAACCCGATCGCCACCGAACCCGGGCCGACGCGCTCGACCTGGCTCCCCAGTAGCGGCGTGATCACGAGCACCGCACCGACGACGGCGATCACCGCACCGAGTCGCCGAAGCCAGGTCCGCACGACGTCCACGCTATTGAGTTCGACATCCCATCCGGCGCCGGCCACGGATCCCACGGAAAATCGGCACTTCCGCGCACGAATCCTTGAACCAACAGGCCAATCGCCTCGATACTCATGGTGATGTTCCGGATCGACCGACGATGACCCACACGCTCGATCCGATCGACGAGGCCATCATCCGCCAGCTCCAGCGCGACGGCCGGCGCCCCTACACGCAGCTCGCACGCGAGGTGGGCCTGTCCGAGGCGGCGGTCCGGCAACGGGTTCAGCGCCTCTTGGACGCCGGGATCATGCAGGTCGTCGCCGTCACCGATCCGCTCTCGCTCGGCCTGAGACGACAAGCCATGGTGGCAATCCGCGTCCACGGCGACGCGCGGGCCGTCGCCGATCGCCTCAGCGAACTCGACGAGGTCGTCTACGTGGTGCTCACCGCCGGGTCGGTCGACGTGTTGGCTGAGGTGGTCGTGCACAGCGACGACGACCTGCTGCGCCTCCTCCACGAGTCGATCCGGTCGATCCCCGGCGTCGTCTCCACCGAGACCTCGATCTATCTCTCACTCCGCAAGCAGACCTATCAATGGGGAACACGATGACCACCGACGGACCCTCAACCGAGCACCTCGAGGCGCTCGGGGCGCGCCATCTCTGGATGCACTTCAGCCGAATGGGCTCTTACACCCACGGCGAGCCACTCCCGATCATCGATCGCGGTGAGGGATGTTGGCTGTGGGATCACAGCGGCAAGCGCTATCTCGACGCCCTGTCGGGCCTGTTCGTCGTGAACGCCGGCCACGGCCGCCAGGAGCTTGCCGACGTTGGGGCGCAGCAGGCCGCCAAGCTGTCCTACTTCCCCCTGTGGAGCTACGCCCATCCGCCGGCGATCGAACTGGCGGCCCGCCTCGCTGGGCTCGCTCCGGGCGATCTCAACCGCGTCTTCTTCACCGTGTCCGGCTCCGAGGCCGTCGAGTCGGCGTGGAAGTTGGCCCGTCAGTACTTCCGGCTACGCGGCGAGCCGGGCCGCTACAAGGTGATCTCCCGACAGACCGCCTATCACGGCACCACCCTCGGGGCGCTCGCGATCACCGGGGTTCCCGCGATGCGCGCGCCGTTCGAACCTCTCGCTCCCGGCGGGCTGAAGGTGCCCAACACCAATACCTACCGGCCGTGGATCGAGGGAATCCCCGAAGAGGACTTCGGCAGGATCACCGCTGATCAGGTCGCCCGGGCCATCGAGATGGAAGGTGCTGACACCGTTGCGGCGGTCTTCGTCGAGCCGGTGCAGAACGCCGGTGGGTCGATCCCGCCTCCGCCGGGCTACATGGCGCGGCTCCGGGAGATCTGCGATCACTACGGGGTGCTGTTGGTCTCCGACGAGGTGATCTGTGCGTACGGACGGCTCGGCACGATGTTCGGGTGCGAGGCGGTCGGCGTTCAGCCCGACATGATCACGTCCGCGAAAGGACTCACCTCGGGCTACTCGCCGCTCGGCGCGGTCATCGTCAGCGACCGCGTCTTCGAACCGTTCGCCGAGGGAACCAACGCGTTCGCGCACGGCATCACCTTCGGTGGGCATCCGGTGAGCTGCGCGATCGCCCTCGCGAACCTCGACATTTTCGAGCGGGAAGATCTCTGCGGGAACGTCCAGGCGAATGCGGCCGGATTCGAAGAACGTCTGCGGGCGCTGCAGGACGACTGCCCCATCGTCGGTGACGTCCGGGGACTCGGCTACTTCTGGGCGATCGAGTTGGTGAAAGACCGCGCGACCAAAGCCGAGTTCTCCCGCTCCGAGTGTGAGCAGCTCATCCGGGGTTTCCTCTCCCCGCGCCTCTACGAGGAGGGCCTGATCTGTCGGGCCGACGACCGGGGGGATCCGGTGATCCAGTTCGCGCCGCCGCTCGTCGCCGGACCTGACGAACTCGATGAGATCCAGCGCATCCTGCGCCTGGTGCTCCGCGAGGCCTCCGCACGGATGGCGGGCTGAGGGCGATGGCCGTCATCGGGGTGCCCGCCGAGATCAAGGACAACGAGTACCGCGTCGCGGTCAGTCCCGACGGGGTGGCCGAGCTCACCCATCGCGGCCACCGGGTCATCGTCGAGCGCGGCGCCGGCGATGGCGCCCAGTTCGGCGACGACCTCTACTCGGCAGCGGGGGCGGACATCGAAGCCGACGCAGCGGCGGTCTGGGCCGCCGCCGACGTGTTGTGCAAAGTGAAGGAGCCGCAGACGTCGGAGTTCCGACTCCTCCGCGAGGACCTCCTGCTCTTCACCTACCTTCACCTCGCCGCGTACCCACAGGTCGCGGACGCGCTGCTCGACCACCGGGTCACCTCGATTGCATACGAAACCGTGCAGGTGGCCGGGGGTCTCCCGCTTCTCGCACCCATGTCGGAGATCGCCGGCCGGATGGCCACCCAGATCGGCGCACACCATCTCCAGCGCGAGCACGGCGGCCGGGGTGTGCTGTTGGGGGGCGCACCCGGGGTACGGCCCGGCAAGGTTGTCGTCCTGGGAGCAGGGAACGTCGGCTGGAACGCCGCGTGGATCGCGGCGGGGATGGAAGCAGAGGTCGTGCTGTTCGACATGAACCTCGACCGTCTGCGGTGGGTCGACCAGATCCACGGCGGCCGCATCGTCACGTTGGCCTCGAATCGTGCGGCAGTGGCCCGCCAGGTTGCCGACGCCGACCTGGTCATCGGTGCGGTGCTGGTTCCCGGCGGTCGGGCACCCCAGGTGATGAGCGAGGAGATGGTGGCGTCGATGCCCTCACGCTCGGTGATCGTCGACGTCGCTGTCGACCAAGGTGGCTGCATCGAGACCACCCACGAAACCACCCACGCTGCGCCCACCTACGAGCGCCATGGCGTCATCCACTACGCGGTCGGCAACATTCCCGGGGCGGTTCCGGTCACCTCCACGCTCGCGCTCACCAACGCGACGCTGCCGTACCTCGTCCAGCTCGCCGACCTCCTCGATGAGGGCGAGCCGCCCTCGGCCTGGCAGCACCCGGCGCTGGTCTCGGGTCTCAACACCCACCGCGGCTCGGTGACCCACGCCGCGGTCGCGGAGGCGCTCGGCGTCGAGTGCGCCCCGATCAGCGGGTGACCGAATGAGCGCGTGGCGCCACGACGACGACCGGCTGAACCCCACCCAGCGCGCCACCCTCGAGCGTCTCGGTGCCGGTCGCTCCGAGCGACCCCGTTTCGCGCCGGAGGTCGCCGCCACACTTCGTGAGGAACTGCGCGAGCGGCTGGCGCCGATTGCAACTCGCCTGCGCGACGACTTGTACCTCAACAAGTACCGGCTCGACCGGAGCCTCGGTTGTGAGGCCCGCCCCGAGGACAACTTCGAATGGACCGCCCCCAAAGCTCGGGGCCTCGTCGGCCACAAGGCGATCGAGCTCTCGGTGATGCGCCGGGACGCGCCCGATCCCCTCGTGCTCGTCGACGACGCGATCGGTGCGCTCGTCACCGAGGCACGGGGTCTCGGTGAGTGGCTCGGCCAGCAATCCGAATCGACCGTCGCGCGAGTTCGCGCCGAGGCGAACGCGCACCTCGTCTCGTTCCTCGAGACCTGGCCGCCGATCGAGCGCAGCTGGGTTCCGGTGCTCGAAGGCACGATCGTCGCCGACTTCGACCGAGTCCGGCTCAGCGGTCGACCGGATCTCACCCTCGGGCGGGCCGAAGGATCGATCGCCGGGAAAGTCATCGTCGACTTCAAGACCGGGCGCGTCCACGATGTCCACGTCGCCGATCTCCGCTTCTACGCGCTGATCGACACGCTCCGGGTCGGCACCCCACCCCGACTGCTCGTCACCAGCTACCTCGACAGCGGCACGCTGTGGGTCGAGTCCGTCACCGAAGACCTGCTCGCCGCGACCGTCGACCGGGTCGTCGACGCGGCGGGACGGATTGCGACCCTCCAAGCGGGCGAACGCGACCCGCTCAAGCGACCGAGCCTGGCGTGTCGGTGGTGCAGCATCCTCGAGCAGTGCGAGGAAGGTTCGGCCTTTCTGCGAGCGGCACGCGACGAGGGGTCGCTCGACGACGAGCTCTGACCGACTCGCCTCGCTCCCCGGCGTTGGTTCGGGTCGAGCCTCAGCGAGGCAGTCCCAACACCCGCTCACCGAGGATGTTGCGCATGATGTTCGACGTGCCACCCATGATCGTGTAGCCGGGTGCGTAACAGAGCCCGGCCGTCACCTGATCCCACAGGGTGGCTTCCGGCCCGAGTACCCGCGACACGAAGTTCGCGACACGGACCTCGTGCTCGGTGCAGAAGCACTTCGTCGCAGCGGAGAACCCCTTTGGTGCCTGGCCGAGCACTTCGCGGGTGACGAGCAGCTCACCGAGCCGATATCCCGTCTCGAGTGCCGCGATCTCCTGGCGAACGAGCGGGTCGGATCGGTCCGCCCGGGCAACCGCCTGTTCGTACAACGCCCGGTTCGACAGCAGGCGGTCGATCCCGCCGCGTTCGTGTTCGAGTTGCCGCATGGTCTGGCTGAACGCGTTGCCCTCGACCCCGACGAGGTTGGCGGTCGGCACCCGGACATCATCGAAGAACACCTCGCAGAAGTGCTCGTTGGTCGTCATGTCCCGGATGGGGCGGATCTCGATTCCCGGAAGGTCGAGCGGCACCACGATCTCGGAGATTCCGAGGTGGGGTTTCTCCTCGTGGGAGGTGCGGCAGATCAGGTAGCAGTAGTCGGCGACCGCCCCGAAGCTCGTCCAGATCTTCTGGCCGGAGATGACGAACTCGTCGCCGTCCCGGCGAGCGGCGGCGGCGAGGCCAGCAAGATCGGAGCCGGCGTTGGGTTCGCTCATCCCGATGCACCAGGTGGACTCCCCCGCCAGGATGCCCGGCAGGAAGGCCGCGCGCTGCTCGTCGGTCCCGAACGCGATCAACGTGGGGCCCATCTGGCGATCGGCAAACCACGCAGCGGCGATCGGCGCGCCGGCGGCGATCAGTTCCTCCGCGACGATGAGGCGGTCGATCGGCGGACGACCTCCGCCGCCGTATTCCACCGGCCAGGTCAGCCCGATCCACCCCCGAGCACCCAGCTCACGTGCGCATTCCTTCGAGTAGCCGTTGATCCAGCTGTCGTTGTGGCGGCCGAAGCGACGCACCGCGTCCGCCGCGAAGGCGGCCGCCTCCCGGCGAAGCTCCGCTTGTTCCTTGGTCCACGCAAAGTCCATTGCTTCGAGTCTCGCCGCCCTGGGGGCAAGGGGTGAACTCCGAGCGCACCGCGTCGCGCGACGGGCCTAGGCTCCCCGGCGATGGCGCCACGTCCACCCGCGAAGCGATCCTCGGGCGGTCGATCGACCCAACCGGCACGCACGAGCGCACCGGCGCGTACCCGCCGTTCGGGCGCACGACGACCAACCGCGACCACTCCGACGACGACGCGCGCGGTGATCGCCGACCGGGCGATCCGAGAACAGGCCACCTCGAGTGGCACTGCGCTGGTCCATCTTCCCGGTGCCGATGATGCTGACGGCATTCGACCGGCCCTCGCCGAGGATCGACTGAGCGACGTCGACGAATGGGGTCGGAGCGAGCACATGCGTCAGCTCGTCCGCACCCTTTATGACCCGATCTACCGGCACTGGTTCCGAGCCGAGTGGGAGGGCCTCGACAAGATCCCGACCGAGGGTGGGGCGCTGCTCGTCGCCAATCACGCCGGGGCAATCCCCTCGGATGCCCCCGTGATCATGCACGGCATCGAGACCGAACTGAAGCGCCCCGTCTACGGGCTCGCCGACTACTTCTTCCGCAAGGCTCCCGTGCTGGGAACGCTGTGGTCGCGCGCCGGCGGTGTGCCGGCACACCCCGACAACGCCTACCGCCTGCTTCGCGAACAGCAGCAACTCGTCTTGGTGTTCCCCGAAGGCACGAAGGGCCCTTCAAAGACCTACAACGAGCGCTACCGCCTGCGCCGCTTCGGTCGCGGCGGCTTCGTCGAGATTGCGATGCGGGCAGGTGTGCCGGTGATTCCGATCGCTGTGGTCGGCGCCGAGGAGTCGATGCCAATCGTGATGCGACTCCCGTCGGTCGCGAAGGCGCTCGGCATCCCCTACGTCCCGGTGACGGCGAACATGCTGGCGCTCGGACCGCTCGGGGTCGTCGGCTACTTCCCGGCGAAGTTCAAGCTCCGCGTCCTCGATCCGGTGCACTTCGACGTGGAGCCGAATCGGGAGCGCTACAGCCGCTCGCGGATCATGGACGAGTCCGAGGCGATCCGCGGGAAGATCCAGTCGGCCCTCTTCGACATGCTGCGCCAGCGACAGTCGGTGTGGTTCGGATGACCGCCCCGACCGGACGACGGGTCCTCGTGACCGGCCTCGGCACGTTCTGGGGTGGGCGGGTCGCGCACGCACTCGAGGCCGACCCCAACGTCGAGGTCATCGTGGGGCTCGACACGGTCGAGCCGACCATTCCACTCGAGCGCACCGAGTACGTGCGGGTCGACGCCAACTACTCGATCCTGGCGCGCATCGTGAAGGCCACCCAGGTCGACACGATCGTCCACTCGTTCCTCGTCGTCGATCCGACGCAGATGTCAAACCGGGCGATGCACGAGATCAACGTGATCGGCACGATGAACCTGTTCGCAGCCGCATCGGCGGTTGGGTCGACGGTCCGCAATGTGGTCGTGAAGTCGGCGACGCTCGTCTACGGCTGCACACCCGAAGATCCGACGTGGTTCACCGAGGACATGACCCCGACACGGCCGCTGCGTTCGCCGGTCGAGCGGTCACTCGAATCCGTCGAGGGCTACGTGCGCGACTTCGCGGAAGACAACCCGCACGTGGCCGTGTCACTGCTCCGATTCGCGAACGTGATCGGACAGGAAATCGTCACGCCACTCACGCGGGCGCTGGAGCTCCCCGTGGTTCCGTCGTTGTTCGGCTACGACCCGCGCTTCCAGTTCGTCCACGAGGACGACGTCATTCGCTCGATCCTCTTCGTGCTCAACCACAATCTCGCCGGCGTCTACAACGTCGCGGGAGACGACCTGCTGCCGTGGACCGAGGTCGCGGCGCTCGCGGGCCGCAAGACCGTACCGATGTCGCCCATCGCCACCGGCGCGTTCATCTGGCCGTGGAAGCGCCTCGGCCTCATCGACCTGCCCGACGAGTACCTCCACCTGCTGCGCTACGGACGAGGAGTCGACAACTCCCGGCTCAAGCAGGCCGGCTTCCACTACGAGTACACCTCCGCGCAGGCGGTCCGAGCCTTCGTCGAGGCGATGCGTCTCCGCCGCACCGTTGGGGATCACCAGCCCACTTACCGCTACGAGAACGACGTCGAGCAGTTCTTCCGGCATTCGCCGGCGGTCGTTCGCGATCAGGCGGCACCCTAACGTCGTTGCTCCACAACCCGCTCAGCGAGCGTCGCGAGCGCATCGCGCATTACCGACCAGCGGTACCGATCGTCCCACAGCGCCTCACCGGCAGCCGCGAGGCGGCGGCGGAGCGGCACGTCGCCGATCAACTCGACACATACCGCCGCGAGCTGTTCGGCGCTGTCGCCGATCAGCACGTGGGAGCGGTCGGCCACGTCGATTCCCTCGACGCCGAGGCGAGTTGACGCCATCGGGAGCCGATTGGCAAGCGCCTCGATCACCTTGAGTCGCGTCCCCGACCCCGACCGCAGTGGCACGACCTCGATCACGGCGCTGTCGAGTTCCTGTTGGAGATCGGCAACCCGGCCGGCGATCTCGACGCCGGCGAGTCCGGCGACTTCGGAGACCGCGGATTCGCCGCCTCCGACGACGCGGAACGTCGCGTCGGGCACATGCCGGCGAATGAGGGGAAGCACGTCTCGGGCGAACCATCGCACGGCGTCCGCGTTGGGCGGATACCCCAGCGCACCGACAAAGAGCATCCGGGCGCCCGATCGCTGGGCGGGCGGCTCAGCGACGCGGTCGTAGCCGTTGCCGACGACCACCGCGTTGCGCATGTCCGAGCGCTCGACGTCGAGGGCGCTGCACAGCGTGACCGCGTCGACGCTGGCGGCCGCGGCGAGTTGCAGCAGTTCCATCCGGCGCTCGTCGAGACGGTCCGCCGGCTGACGCATCGTCCACCGCAGCCAGACCGCCGGGTCTGTGCTCGCTGGCCGCGATCGTCGGGCGGCGCGCAGCGTGAGGTGCTCAAGATTGTCGAGGTCGAGGATGACCGGGAGGTCGTCGAGCAGGTCGCGGTGGGTCGTCCAGCTGCTGATGTGGCTGAGATAAGCGAGGTCGTAGGGACCGTTGAGCCAACGGCGGGCCGACTGGTTCGCAGCCCGGTAGGAACGCTTGACCTGCGAGCGCGGGAGGCCCGATCGCGCCCACCGGAACAGGTATGCGGCGTTGGTGATCTGCTCGCCGTGGAACATCCCGACCCGCATCCCGAACGGTGGCGGGGGGACGTCGCGTAACGGCGCGCGGGTCACACAGAGAAAATCCACCTCACCGAGGTCCGCGAGCGCACGCAGCATGTTGGCGAGCCGCAGTCGGTAACCGTCCTCGGCAGGCCATGGGTACACTCCCGCCACGCAGAGCGTCCTCATGCGGAATTCCGGGTCCTCATGCGGGCTGCACGGTACCCCAGCCCGGTCCCGACGGAGGCTCCACGATGTCCTACATCCTCCTTGAGCGACGCGATGGCGTCGCGGTGGTGACGATCAACGACCCACAGCGACGCAACGCGTTGAACCTCGACCTCAACGAGGAACTCATCGCGACCTTTGACGAACTCGACGCTGACGACGGTGTCGGGGCCGTCGTGGTGACGGGCACGGCCCCGGCGTTCTGCGCCGGTGCCGACCTCAGCCAACTCGGAGCCTCGCAACGAGCGGGGCTCGAGGCGATCTACCGCGGGTTCCTCCGCGTCAGCGCCGCCACGAAACCGACCGTCGCCGCGGTGAACGGGGCGGCAGTGGGCGCCGGGATGAACCTCGCGCTGGCATGCGACATCCGACTCGC
>JAKOVA010000092.1 GCA_029782335.1 Actinomycetes bacterium
GGCAGCGGCTCGATGAAGCCCATCTTGCGCAGCATGTCGAGCGCGTCGTCGAGGCCGCGATAGCTGTGGATCGCCGCGCGCAGCTCGCCGACGCTGCGCCGGCCGTCGACCAGCGCGAGCAGCGTGCGCAGCCGCCGCGGGATCGACGAGTCGGTGCGCCGTGCCTCGTCGCGGCCGATCCGGGTCTTGATGAAGACCAGCTCCTCGCGCAGGACGGCGGGTTCTCCGCCCATGGCGAGCCGGCGCACGATGGAATGCATCGACGACATGGGTGGCAATGGTACGCCGATCCTGGCGCGCCGCGCGCGGCCAGCCCTGCCGGCGAGCCCGGGAACGTGACGAATTCCCTTCCGGTGGTCCCGACCGTGCGTCGTCGCCGTCGCGCGCCGGGCCCGCGACCCCGGCAGGGATAACCCGAACCCGACCTCGCCGCCGTCGCCGTCGTCTTGCCTCGCCCGCGCTCGGGGAATTACGATGCATGCTCTTTGCCGACACCGATCACAACAAGGAGGATGACCCCATGGCCGAACCCCAGAGCGTGGCACCCGAGACGACGCAGCCGAAGCGACGCAAGTTCCTGACCGGAGCCGCGGGCGCCGCCGGAGCCGCGGCAGTGGGCTTCCCGATGATTTCCGTCGCACAGTCGCCGATCGTGCTCAAGATGCAGGGCGCGTGGGGCGCGAAGGACATCTTCAACGAGATGGCCGAGCAGTACGTGCAGCGCGTCAACGAGATGTCGGGCGGCAAGCTGCGCATCGACTACCTGGTCGCCGGTTCGGTCGTGAAGCCCTTCGAAGTGATGGATGCCACCAGCAAGGGCGTCATCGACTGCTGCCACCAGGTCGCGGTCTACTGGTACGGCAAGAGCAAGGTCGCGTCGCTGTTCGGCTCCGGCCCCGTCAACGGCTGCGACGCCAACCAGATGCTGGCGTGGATCCATCGCAAGGGCACGCCGCTGTACGACGAGCTCGTCGCCAAGCTCGGGCTGAACGTCGTCGCGTTCTTCGCGATGCCGATGCCGACGCAGCCGCTGGGATGGTTCAAGAAGCCGATCAAGGGCGCGGCCGACCTCAAGGGCTTCAAGTACCGCACCGTGGGCCTGGCCGCCGACCTGATGCAGGACATGGGCCTGAAGGTCACCCAGCTGCCGGGCGGCGAGATCGTGCCGGCGATGGAACGCGGCGTGATCGACGCCTTCGAGTTCAACAACCCGACTTCCGACCGGCGCTTCGGCGCGCAGGACGTCGCGAAGAACTACTACATGGGCAGCTATCACCAGGCCATGGAGTTCTTCGAGATCGACTTCAACAAGAAGCGCTACGAGTCGCTGCCGAAGGAGCTCCAGGCGATCCTGAAGTACGCGGCCGAGGCGGCGTCCACGGCCAACTACGCGCTGGCGATGGACCAGTACTCGATCGACCTGCAGGAGCTCAAGAGCAAGGACAAGGTCAACGTGCTGCGTACCCCGAAGGACGTCTTCGCGGCACAGCTCGTCTCGTGGGACAAGCTGGTCAAGAAGCTCTCCGACGAGGACCCGTTCTTCAAGAAGGTCTGGGAGTCGCAGAAGGAGTGGGCGAAGCGGGTCGGCTACTACCACTTCTTCAACAACGCCGACTACCAGCAGGCCTACGAGCACCTGTACGGCAAGCTCGGATTCTGACCGGCGACGTCCGCGCCCGGACGACCCCGGGGCAAAAAGGCGGCGCATCGCTGCGCCGCCTTTTTTGATGGATCGCTGCCGATCCCGCATCACCCGAAGGACCCGCCATGCTCCAGAAATTCCTGTTCACCATCGACCGCTTCAGCATGGCGGTCGGCCATGCGTTCGCGTGGAGCATCCTGATCCTCACGCTGGGGACCTCGTACGAGGTCTTCATGCGCTACGTGCTGAACGACCCGACGAGTTGGGCGTTCGACATGAGCTACATCCTGTACGGGGGTCTCTTCATCATGTCGGGTGCGTACGCGCTGTCGCGCAACGCGCACGTGCGCGGAGACGTGGTCTTCCGGCTGCTCAAGCCGCGCGTGCAGGCGACAATCGAGCTGGTCCTGTACATCGTCTTCTTCTATCCGGGCGTCACGTCGCTCATCGTGGCGGGCTACGGCTACGCGCACGACTCGTTCGGCTACAAGGAGGTCAGCGTCAACAGCCCGGTCGGCGTGCCCATCTGGCAGCTCAAGGCACTGATCCCGCTCGCCGGGCTGATGCTCTTCATCCAGGGCATCGCACAGGTCATCCGCTGCATCATCACCATCCGCACGGGACGGTGGCCGAGGCAGCTGCACGACGTCGAGGAGCTCGAGACCGCGATCCAGCACCAGCATGAGCGGGAAACGCAAGCCGCCGCTGGGCGAACCGCATGAGCAATCCGCAGCTCGCGCTGGTGATGCTCGGCGCGTTCATCTTCATCATCCTGCTCGGGTTCCCCATCGCGTTCACGCTGATGGCGATGGGGGTGATGTTCGGCTTCTACGCCTACTACGTGCCCGGGCAGGAGTTCTTCGACAACCGCGTGTTCTACCTGCTGTCGCAGAACACGTTCAGCATCATGAACAACGACGTGCTGACGGCCGTCCCG
>JAKOVA010000101.1 GCA_029782335.1 Actinomycetes bacterium
AGGACGTCGCCGCGGGCGGCACCGAGGCCTGCCATGACTGCCGGTGACAGCCCGTGCTGGTCGAAGCGGCGAATGACCCGAACCCGCGGGTCGCGGTCGGAGATTCGCGAGGCGACTTCCCAGGTTCGGTCCGGGCTGTCGTCGTCGACCACGATGATCTCGTGGGGGAGATCGACGAGCGCTGCGTTGAGCGCGTCGATCAGCGGTTCGATGTTGTCCGCCTCGTTGTAGGTGGGGGTGACCACCGAGAGGACCGGGTTGTCGTCGATTCGACGTGCCGGTGACGGAGCTCGATCAGAGGTGCTCAACGGCCCAGGACTCTACGGACTGGGCGGTAGCGTTCGGTGGCATGTGCGGACGATTCGTCGCTGCGTCGCCACCGGCGGAGATCGCCGCCTATTTCGACGTCGATCAGGTTTCGGACGCAACGCTCGACCCGAACTACAACGTCGCGCCGACCCGTGACGTCTACGTCGTCTACGCGGACGGCGGAACCCGGCGCCTCGATCCGCTTCGGTGGGGACTGATCCCGTCGTGGGCGAAAGACATGGCGATCGGCAATCGGATGATCAACGCTCGGGCCGAAACGGTTGCGTCCAAGCCGGCGTTCAAGTCGAGCTTCGCCCGTCGTCGCTGCATCATCCCCGCGGACGGCTTCTACGAGTGGCGCCAGATTGCGGGCCAGAAACGGAAGCAGCCGTATTTCATCCACCGTCCCGACGGCGAGCCGTACGCGTTCGGGGGTCTGTGGGCGGAGTGGCGCGGCACCGACGCAGCGGGAGAACCGGTCACCGTCCGCTCGACGACGATCATCACGTGTGCGGCCAACTCGCGGATGGCTGAGCTCCACGATCGGATGCCGGTCATCCTTCCGGCGGCCGCGTGGGACGAGTGGCTCGATCCCGAAGACCATGACGTCGATCGTCTGGGGCGCTTCCTGGTTCCGGCCCCGCCGGAGCTCATCGAGTTCCATCCGGTGTCCACGGACGTCAACAACGTCCGCAACGGTGGGGCTCAACTCATCGAGGCGCTCGACACTTCGTCGTCGTAGCCGGCGGCTCGTAGGCCCTCGCGAATCCGTTCCGCGACGGCGTCGAGGGCGGCGCCGTCGGCCTTGTGGTCGGCGCGTGCGAAGTCGAGGTCGGCCTCGCTCTGGATCGGCACGAGATGGACGTGGCAGTGCGGGACTTCGAGGCCGGCGATGATGAGCCCGACGCGGGTGCAGTCGAAGCTGCGCTCCAACACTGTGGCGATGCGCTGCGAGACGTCGCACACGTGCAGCCAGGTGTCCGGTGGGACGTCGGTCCAGCGGTCGATCTCGTCGATGGGCACGACGAGCACATGGCCGGGCCGCAATGGCGCGATCGTGAGGAACGCGACCACCTGGTCGTCACGCCAGACGAAGCGTCCGGGGAGTTCGCCTCGGATGATCTTCGTGAAGATGGTCCCGGTGTCTGCCATGGGTCCGAAGCCTAGGATGGCGCGGTGCCGGAGCTGTTCGAACATCCCGAGGGCACCAGCACCGGTGAGCTCGAGGTCGACCGGATTTTGACGGTTCCGAACCTCATCACGACGTTGCGGGCGCTGTGCATCCCACTGTTCTTGTATCTGCTGTTCGCACAGCACAGTCGCGGATGGGCGGGCTTCCTCCTCGGCACCCTCGGCGCCACCGACTGGGTCGACGGCTACGTGGCCCGACGGTTCAACCAGACGTCCACCTTCGGCAAGATGTACGACCCGACCGTCGACCGGCTGATGATGGTCATCGCGATCATCTCGATCATCATCGACGGCTCGGTGCCTCGCTGGTACGCCTTCACGATCGTGATTCGGGAAGTGCTCGTGTCGGGTTGGGTGATCGCCACCGTCGCGATGGGCGCGAAACGTATGAACGTCACCTGGTGGGGCAAGGTCGGAACCTTCGCCAACATGTGCGCCTTCCCGTGGTTCCTGTTCTCCCGAGCGGAGATCGCGCCGGGCCTCCAGACGATGTGGCGGGTGCTCGCGTACGGCGCGGCGGTACCGGGGGTGATCTTCAGCCTGCTCGCTGCCGGCCAGTACGTGACACTCGGTCGTCGAGCGATCGCCGAGGGCCGGGCAGAGCGCATCACCGCATCGTGACCTTGGTCCCGTTGCCGGGGCGTCTGATCGTGTGGTCGCCGCTGTAGGTTCGGCTCGGTGAAGGCCGTGATCATGGCTGGCGGGGAGGGCACCCGACTCCGCCCGCTCACCTCCAACGCCCCGAAACCGATGATGCCCTTGGCGAATCGGCCGATGATGGAACACATCGTCGAGTTGCTGCATCACCACGGCATCGACGACATCGTCGTGACCGTTGCCTACATGGCGAACACGATCCGGAATTACTTCGGGGACGGCTCGGAGCTCGGCGTGCGGATGGTGTACGCCTCGGAGGAGACACCGTTGGGCACCGCTGGGTCGGTCCGAAACGCGATGGCCGAGTTGTCCGACGACACGTTCCTGGTGATCTCCGGCGACGTCCTGACCGACATCGATCTGAACGCCATCATCGAGTTCCACCGCAACCACGACGCCCTCGCGACGATTGGGCTCGTCCGGGTGGAGAACCCGCTCGAGTTCGGCATTGTCGTCACCAACGAGGACGGTTCGATCGAGCGGTTCCTCGAAAAGCCGAGCTGGGGCGAAGTCTTCACCGACACCATCAACACCGGCATCTACGTGCTCGAGCCGAAGATCTTCGACTGGATCCCACCGGACACCGTCGCGGATTTCTCCTCCGACGTGTTCCCGCAGCTCCTCGCAAAGGGCGAGACGATCGTGGGTGCGATCGCCAACGGATATTGGGAGGACGTCGGAACGCTCGACGCCTACGTCCGCGCCCATCAGGACATCCTCGACGGCCGGGTTCACCTGGCGTTGTCGGGTTTCGAGGTGTCCGACGGCGTGTGGATCGGCGAAGGCGCCGAAGTCCATCCCGAGGCGATCGTCTCGGGACCGGCGGTCATCGGGGACAACTGTTTCGTCGACGCGGGCGTCCGGATCGGCGAGTACGTCGTGCTCGGGACGGGAGTCCGCGTCGGCCGTGACGCGGCGCTCGCACGCACGGTGGTCGGTGAGAACGCCTACCTCGGTGAGGCCGTGCAGCTTCGCGGCACCATCGTGGGGCGAGCATCGGATCTGCGGCGGGGGGTTCGCTGCGAGGAGGGTGCCGTGCTCGGCGACGAGGTCTTCGTCGGTGAGGACGCGGTGATCACCTCGAACGTGAAGGTGTACCCCTTCAAGACCGTCGAAACCCGGGCGGTCATCAACTCGTCGATCGTGTGGGAGACCAAAGGAGCGCGATCGCTCTTCGGTCGCGAGGGAGTCGTTGGCCTCGCCAACGTCGACATGACCCCGGAGCTCGCCACCAAGGTGGCCTTGGCGCTCGCCACGCACCTGCCTCGCGGTTCCAAGGTGGTCGTCTCTCGTGACTCGTCACGCTCGGCTCGGATGTTGAAACGAGCACTCATGGCGGGACTCAACGCCGGCGGCATCGACGCGCTCGATCTCGAGGTCGCGTCGGTGCCGGTGACCCGTTTCGTGAGCCGTCTGGCGAACGTCACCGCGGGGGTCACGGTTCGACTTGTCGAGGACGACCCCGAGAACGTCGTCATCCGCTTCTTCGGGGAGGGCGGCGCCGATCTGCCGGCAGAACAACAGCGCAAGGTCGAGCGACTCTTCGCCCGGGAGGACTTCCGTCGCGTACGCCCCGCCGATATCGGCGACATCGACCTGCCACCGCGAGCGCTCGAGCAGTACGCGGTGTCGCTGGAGTCGATCATCGATATCAAGGCGATCGCCTCGTGTCGTTTCAAGGTGGTCATCGACTACGGCTACGGGTCGGTCGCGCATGTGATGCCGAACGTGTTGGCGAAGCTGCGAGCCGAAGTGCTGGCGGTCAATCCCTACGC
>JAKOVA010000192.1 GCA_029782335.1 Actinomycetes bacterium
AGATTGCCGCCGCACTTCGGGCACTCGGTCAGCGCGTCATCGCTGAAACTCTGGTGAATCTCGAACTCGTGGCCGCAGTCGCGGCAGCGGTAGTCGTAGGCGGGCATCGGCGGGCTCCGGGCATCGTTGGCACTCTGTACTGTCGAGTGCCAACGATATCTCCTCCATTCCTGGATCGAACAGCCGATACGTGGGGAGTAATGCTGCATTGACATGCCGACGTCCGCCACGTTGGATGGTCCGAGGCGTAGCCATCGACGGGAGGTATCCGTGGCTCACCCACCGGTTCGCAAAGCTGTGATTCCGGCCGCGGGGATGGGGACGCGCTTCTTGCCGGCCACCAAGGCGCAACCCAAGGAGATGCTGCCGGTGGTCGACCGACCATCGATCCAATATGTGGTCGAAGAGGCGGTCGCAGCGGGAATCGACGACATCCTCATCATCACGGGCCGCAACAAGCGCAGCCTCGAAGACCACTTCGACCGGAACTTCGAGCTCGAACACCAGCTGCGCGAGAAGGGCAAGGACGACGAGCTCGCCGACATCATCGAGCTGGCGGATCTCGCCGACATTCACTTCGTCCGGCAGGGTGAGCCGCTCGGGTTGGGCCACGCCGTGTCGGTCGCGCAGAAGCACGTCGGCGACGAACCGTTCGTCGTCATGCTCGGTGACGACATCATGCACGAGCGTTCCCACCTGCTCTCCGACATGATCGCCAACTATCGCTTCACGGGCGCATCGACGGTCGCGCTGATGGAGGTCCAGCCGTCGGAGATCTCCGCCTACGGCTGCGCCGCGCCGGAGAACCGGGACCGCTCGACGTGTCGGATCGTCGACGTCGTCGAAAAGCCCAAGCCGGAAGACGCGCCCTCGAACCTGGCGATTGTTGGTCGCTACCTGTTCACGCCGGCGATCTTCGAGTGCCTCGAACGGGTCGAGTTGGGAGTCGGTGGCGAGATCCAGCTCACCGACGCGATCGCCCTGCTCCTCAAAGAGGAGACGGTGATGGGGCTGATCTTCGAGGAAGGCCGGTTCGATATCGGCAAGAAGATCGACTACCTGCGTGCCACCGTCGAGCTGGCGCTCGACCGCGACGACCTCGGCCCCGAGTTCCGCGAGATCCTCGCCGAGATCTGCCGGCGCCAACAGATCTGCTGAGCGTCGCGACGGCGTGGTAGCCGACCTAGCGTTCGAGCGGTGATTCCGCTCGACGAAGCACAGGCGTTCGTGGGCTCGCTCGTCGAGCCGCTCGAAGTGGCGTCGTTCCGACTCGACGAGGCGTCAGGCCTCGTGCTCGCCGAGGACGTGGTCGCGGCCGATGCGGTCCCACCATTCGACAACACCGCGATGGACGGCTTTGCGGTGTTGGCGGATGACACCGCTCCGGGCGCGCGTCTGCGGATCGTCGGCACGGTCGCGGCGGGTTCGGTGTTCGATGGTGTGGTCGGCTCGGGCGAGGCGGTCCGCATCATGACCGGTGCGCCGATTCCTCGCGGCGCCGATGCGGTGGTGATGGTCGAGGACACACACGTCGACGGCGACGTCGTGATCATCGACCGTCCCGTGGAACGGGGACGCCACGTTCGCCCTGCCGGCGACGACATCCGGCCGGGTGATGTGGTGCTTCGCAGCGGCACAGCGCTGGGGCCAGCAGCCGTCGGGCTCCTCGCCACGGTCGGCCGCAGCGACGTGCCCGCGTACCGACGTCCGGTCGTCGGCGTGTTGTCGACCGGCGACGAGCTGGTGGCCGATGGGTCGCCGTTACGCCCGGGGCAGATCCGTGACTCGAATCGCGTTGCGGTTGCGGCCGCCTCGCGGGCTGCCGGCGCCGAGGTCGTCGACCTGGGCCTCGTCCCGGACGACGAAGCGGCGATCGAGGCGGTGCTCCGTGACGGCGCGGCCCAGTGTGATCTGGTGCTCAGCTCCGGCGGTGTGTCCATGGGCGACTTCGATTGGGTTCGGGTCGTGGGGGATCGCATTGGCGAGATGCGCTGGATGCAAGTGGCGATCCGCCCGGCGAAACCCCTCGCCGCCGGCCGCATCGACGGCACCGCGATGATCGGCCTTCCGGGGAACCCGGTGAGTTCGCTCGTGAGCTTCGAGTTGTTCGCACGTCCGGCGATCCGCCGCCTCGCCGGGCACTCCGTACTCGAGCGTCCGCGTCTGCGGGCGGAGACGCTGGAGGATCTTCCGGGGGCGCCGCCGTCGATGACGTTGTTCAGCCGAGTCCGCCTCACGGTGGCCGACGACGGCACCTGTACGGCTCGCTCGGCAGGAGGTCAGGGTTCGCACCAGATCGCCTCGATGGCGTTGGCCGACGGCCTCGCAGTGCTCGACGAGCGGGGCGCTCGGCGGGGGGAGTCGATCGTCGTCATTCCGCTGGACTGATCGCACCGCTGACGGCGTGATCGGGGTGTCCCGCGGGGCTGCGCCGGGCTGGCCCATGGTGCTGCGACGTAGCCTGCACACGATGGCATCGCTGGTGGATTCGTTCGGACGGGTGCACCGTGACCTACGGATCTCGGTCACCGACCGGTGCAACCTCCGCTGCACCTACTGCATGCCGGCCGATGGTCTCGAGTGGCTGCCCCGCGAAGAGCTGTTGACCTTCGAGGAGATCGAGCGAATCGCTCGGGTCCTGGTGGAACGCGCGGGCATCACCTCGATCCGACTCACCGGTGGCGAGCCGACGATGCGGGCGAACTTGCCTGCGCTCGTCGAACGGCTCGCAGCGCTGCGAACGCCGAGCGGCCTTTCGGTCGACTTGGCGTTGACCACCAACGGTGTCACCTTCGACCGCCTCGCGTCCGAGTTGCGCTCGGCCGGCCTCGGGCGGGTCAACATCTCGCTCGACACGCTGCGCCGAGATCGGTTCATCCAACTCGCCCGGCGCGACGAACTCGACCACGTCCTCGCCGGGATCGACGCTGCGGTCGCCGCCGGCTTCGAGCGGGTGAAGCTGAATGCCGTGGTGATGCGCGGGGTGAACGACGACGAGGTGGTCGATCTCGCGAGCTTCGGTCGCACCGTCGGTGCCGAGGTGCGCTTCATTGAGTTCATGCCGCTCGACGCCCAACGGGCGTGGGATCTATCGGCCGTGGTCACCCAGGACGAGATCGTGGATCGCATCGCCGCCCGATTCCCGCTCGAGCCGATTCCCCGGGATCACGCACCGGCAGAGCGCTTCCGCTATCGAGACGGCGCGGGCACCGTTGGTGTCATCGCGAGCGTCACCCACGCGTTCTGTGCGTCGTGCGATCGGGTGCGGCTCTCGGCCGAGGGTCGGTTCCGCAACTGTCTGTTCGCCGTTGAGGAACTCGACCTCCGTGGACCGCTGCGCGCCGGTGCAGACGATGACGAGTTGGTCGCGCTGGTGGCCGGCAACGTCGCCCGGAAGTGGGCGGGTCATCAGATCGGCCAGGTGCAGTTCATTCGCCCGACCCGCTCGATGAGCCAGATCGGGGGCTGAGGGGTCCCCGAGACGACCGGAACCGGGGACCACGAGGGGCGCGGCTCTACACTCGCCGCATGTCTGATCGGGGCTTGACGCATCTGGATCCGCTCGGCCGGGCGCGCATGGTCGACGTCACCCCGAAGGATCCGACGCACCGCCGTGCGCTCGCCCGCGGGCGGGTGACGATGTCGAGCGAGACGACCTCGCTCGTGGCCAAGGGAGCGATCAACAAGGGCGACGTGCTGTCGGTCGCTCGGGTCGCTGGGATTCAGGCGGCAAAGCGTGCGGCCGATCTCATCCCGCTGTGCCATCCGCTGCTCGTCGGGGCGGTACTCGTCAACTTTCGGATCGAGGACACCTTCATCGAGGTCGAGGTCTCGGTCGAGACCGTCGATCGCACGGGCGTCGAGATGGAGGCGCTCACCGCGTGTTCGGTGGCGTGTCTCACGATCTACGACATGTGCAAAGCCGTCGATCGCTCGATGGTCATCGGCGAGATCGCGCTGTGGGAGAAGACCGGCGGCCGCTCGGGTTCCTACCGCCGGCCCCTTCCAGGGTGGAGCGGCGAGCTCAGCTCGGAGCTCTGAGCGCTGCGACCGAGGGTCGCGCCGCAACACGACCGACTCCATCAATCCGTAACCGGTTTGTCACAAACCGCTCGCGGAAGGTAGCGTTCTGTCATCGAATCGTCAGACAATCCCACCAAGCGGCCGCGCAGCTCACTACGGTGCGCAGAAAGGACCAGGTGAGAGGGCGTGCAGTTGCCAGTACTTTTCGGTCTCGCAGCACTTTGGATCATCGTGCTTCTTCCGGACGTGCTTCGCCGGTTCTCCCAGCGCCGTCCGACCGACTCCATCTCGACGTTTAGCCGTCACATGTCGGTCCTGGAGCGTTCCCACAGCCAGACCCTCACGCCGAGCCGGAACAACGTGGTGCGTTTCGCTCCTCGCTCGCTCACGAACCGTCCAACGCCGCTGTCACGTCCGGTCGCTCCGCTCGTTCCCACGACCCGGTCGTCTCGGCAGGCCGAGCTTGCCGGCCGCCCGCAGGCCGTCCGCTCCCAGGTCTCCCGTCCCAACCCGGCTTCGTCGGCCCGGGACGCCGCCGCGCAACCTGCGCTCCGCCGTTCCCCGGCACAACAGCGTCGACAGGACGTGATCGTCGCGCTGGTCGCGGCGTCGCTGCTGTCGTTCCTCGCGACGATCACCTTCTCGGGTGCCTTCCTCGCCGTACACCTGGTGATCGACGTTGCGCTCGTCGCCTATGTCGCGGCGGTTCTGAGCGTGACGCGCCGGACCCAGTCGCGTGGCTCGGTCACCTACCTCCCGTCGCATCAGGTTCGGGGGATGGTGCCCGCCGCAGCGCATCACGAACGTCGCTCGGCGGTTCACTGACGTCTCGGGTCGGCATCGGCCGGCCCGATGTGAGCGTGTCGCGAGCAGTGCGCTACATTGTGCGCTCCCTTGGGGGTGTAGCTCAGCTGGCTAGAGCGCCTCGGTCGCATCGAGGAGGTCGTGGGTTCGACTCCCATCACCTCCACCACGGGAGAACCATCCGTGCTCACCGCTGCGCGGTGAGCACGGATGGCTCGACCCCGGTTCTCCGGGAATCGCACGACGACGTGGCCCCTCGCTCCCGCGAGGGGCCACGTTCGTTCCCCGCCAGGCCGATCGAGCCGATCTCCCGGTGCGGTCGAGTCGCAGGTCGTTTAGGGTCCCCGTCCGCGAACTTCACGAACGGATCGTGACGTGCCCGGGGTCTCCTACCCGTCGCAGGGCCAGGTGTGCAGAGACAAGGATGGACGGTGATGAACGGCGAGCGGCGGCGCGAGAACCGGGCGGCACCCCGACGCGTGATCTCCGGCCTCGAGCTGTCCTGGCGAGTTCCCGCAGCGGCCACTCGCCGTTGCCGGCGCACCTCAACGGCAGTCGGACTCGACGTCTCCCGCTCTGGGATCGCGGTCGCTGCGCCGGTCTCGCCGCAGTTCAGCCCGGGCGCGCGGGTCGTCGTGTGGTGCGGGGTGCACGAGTTCCGCGGGATCGTTCGACGCTGCGAGCCCTTGAACGACGCTGTGGCCCGCTACGGAATCGAATTCGAGGCGGTCGCTGAAGCGACGGTCGAAAAGTTGTTCTTCTACGCCGCGGCCCGCGACTCGGGATGGCGCCTCGGTCCCGCTGACTGAGCGTGCCGAGGGGTGGGATCGACGACGATGCTTGGGCGACAGGCGGGAGTATCGCCGCTGCGGTGGTGCCGGGCGGCTAGGTGTAGTGCGCTCCCGTTGCGCCCGGTGGGTGACGTGGCCGCAGGACACGGGACGACTCGGAAGGAAAGGAGGCGAGGATCGTGCTGTTCCCATCGATGACCTTCGCACTCTTCTTCCTGATCGTGATGCCGGTCGCCTGGAAACTCCGGCCTCGACCCACCGCGTGGAAGCTGTTCGTGCTGGTGGCCTCCTACGTGTTCTACGCCGGGTGGGATTGGCGGTTCGTCGGGCTGCTCGCTGCTTCCACGGTGGGCAATCAGCTTTCGGCGAACGGCATCACCCGTGCGACGACCGAAGCCGGCCGACGGGGTGCGCTGGTGGGTGGCCTCGTCATGAACCTCGGCGTCCTGGGCTTCTTCAAGTACTACGGGTTCTTCGTCGAGACGCTCCTGAATCTGTTGCGACCCTTCGGCCTCGCTCCCACGGCGTTGCTGATCGAGATCACGCTGCCGGTCGCCATCTCGTTCTTCACCTTCTGCGGGATCAGCTACATCGTGGACGTCTACCGCGGGGAGCTCCAGCCGGCACCGCTGCTCGACCTCGCGGTGTACCTGGCGTTCTTTCCGCATCTCGTTGCCGGGCCCATCGTGCGGGGCGCCGAGATCCTTCCGCAGTTGCGCCGCCTCCCCGACGCGAAGGTCGTCGATGCCACCCGTGCCGCGCGCCTGATCGCACGCGGCCTCATCAAGAAGGTGATCGTCGCCGACTTTCTCGCCCGGGCCATCACCGACCCGGTCTTCAACGCACCCCGCGGATACAAGTCGTGGGACCTGCTGGTCGGCGCCTACGCGTTCTCGGTGCAGATCTACGCGGACTTCTCCGGTTACACCGACATCGCCATCGGCGCGGCATTGCTGCTGGGGATCAAGTTCCCCCCGAACTTCGACCGCCCCTACGTTGCCGCGACCCTCCAGGAGTTCTGGCGACGCTGGCACATGACGTTGTCGCGGTGGCTGCGCGACTACCTCTACATCCCCTTGGGTGGGAACCGCGGTGGACGGCTGATGCAGTACCGAAACCTGTTCCTCACGATGCTCCTCGGTGGGCTCTGGCACGGGGCGAGTTGGAACTTCGTGGTGTGGGGTGGCCTCCACGGCGTCGGCCTCGGTGTCGAGCGTTGGAACCGTGAGCGCCGGAGCGCGCCTCGCCGGCGGCGCCCCGAGCCGATCGAGCGGATCCGGACCTCGCTCGGACTCGAAACGTCCCACGGGGAAGTCCCGCTCGTGGAACCCGATGGCACGGTCCGCACCGTTCGTGTCGACGAGCCCGCTCCCCACGTCCCCAACCCGTGGCTGGGCCGTCTGATCGTGTTCCACTTCGTCACCGTCGCGTGGATCTTCTTCCACACCGACAGCATCAACGACGCGGGTCAGTACCTCTGGCGGCTGATCTCGGCATGGGGGTCGACCGGTGTCGCGACCCCGTTGGTCTTGTTGGTCGTCCTCGCTGCGCTGGCGTTTCAGTACCTCCCACCCCGCGTCGGCCACCTCTTCGAGTGGCGGGTCTCGCAGTGGCCGCCGATCGCGCAGGGCATCGGCTTCGCGCTCGTCTTGTTGGCATGCGACGTACTCGGCCCACAGGGCGTCGCTCCGTTCATCTATTTCCAGTTCTGAGCGATGACCGACGATCGTCACCCCGGCCCCGACCCGAACGGACCACCGCCCGCACGCGAGCGACGGGTTCGGGCGGGCATGCGACCGATGACCGCTTGGAAGGGCGCGCTCGTCGCGATCGGGCTGTTTTCCCTCCTCGCCTCGGGGAGCTTCGTCAAGGCCGCCCGCGGCCAGCGCGACAGTTGGCACCGTGATCTTGCGATCGACGCTGCCGGCGCGATCGATCGCGTCTCGAACTTTCTGTCGCTGAACCGCCCCCTCGACTGGATCAACGGGGAGCTCGGCCGTCGTGATCAGGAGCCGGATATCGAGTTTCCACCGACGACCGTGTTGCTGACGCCGGCCGTCACGACGACGACGATCCCACCAAGGGTCCCGACCCTCGAGGACCCGCTCCGCATCCGGGCCTTCGGCGACTCACAGGGCTACAACATCGGTTACGTCCTGAAGTCGGCGACCGCAGACGACCCCCTCCTCCGCAGCGACTTCGACGCGAAGGTCTCGACCGGCCTCGCTCGTCCGGACTTCTACAACTGGCCGGCACGACTGCAGGAGAGCCTCACTCGTGAGGACGCCGATGTGGTGGTGATCATGGTCGGCGCCAACGACGACCAGACGTTGCGAGCGGTCAACGGCGCTCCGGTCGCGGACTACGGGACGCCGGAGTGGGAGGCCGAGTACCGCCGCCGCGTCGCCGGAGTGATGGACCTCCTCGACAACGGCCGACGCAGCATCATCTGGATCGGTGAGCCGCGGGTCGCCCGGCCGAAGCTCGACGCGGCGCTCGACCTGATGAATCGGATCATCAACGAGGAAGCGGCAAAGCGGCCGTGGGTGAGCGTCGTGGACACGTGGAAGCTGCTGTCGGGACCCAACGGCGAGTACGTCGACTACTACACGCCGCCGGGCAAAGCCGCAGTCCGCTGCCGTCGCTCCGACGGAGTCCACCTGACCATGGACTGTGTCGAGATCGTCGTCGCGAGGGTGCTCGAGGCGATCCGCAGTCGCTACCCGGCGTTGACCCCGACAACCACCACCACACCGCCGGCACCTGGGGGTGGCGACGCCAGCACTCCAACGGGAGGTGGAGCGGCGCCGCCGGCGACGCCGACGACCGCTACGGGTTCAGGCGACTGAGGATCGGGCTCCAGAACCACACGGCCACCAGCGTGCCGGCGGCGAGGCCCGGACCGAAGGGGAAGTGGCGCCGTCCGTGGCTTGCCCGACGGACGGCGAGCCCGAAGATCACCCCGAAGACACACGCGATGAACAGCCCGACGGCGGTCATCATCAGCGCGATCCGCCCCAGGTAGAGACCGAGGAGCGCCGCGAGGCGAACGTCGCCGAAGCCCATCCCCGCCGGCGAGATCATGTGGGTGACGAACAGGAAGCCGAAGTAGAGGGCGGCCCCTGCGAGCGCCTGGAAGAACTTGTCGGTGTGTCCCATCGGCAAGGTGGTGGCGGCGATCAGCGCGACGCCGACGCCGAATCCGACCCACACGATCCGCCGTGGGATCAACAACAGGCGGATGTCGATCGCTGCGGCGACCACCAGCACCGGAACCAGCCAGAGATACGGAATCAACGACCACCGCAGTCCGAACGCGGCGACGGTGATCACCAACAGCGCGGGCACCGACAGCTGGACGGCCAGCCACGAGGACGGCAGCCGATCCCCGCAATGAGGACACGCGAGCTTCCCGACGGTCCACCAGCGGGGCGGGGCGGTCTCCCCGGCGGTGAGCGTGTGGCCGCAGTGGTCGCAGGTCGCCGGTCCGAAGACGGCGAGTTCGGCCTCGGGATCCTCGGTGTAACGGTGGACGAGATGAGCCGCCGCCCACCCAAGGGGGACGCCGAGGGTCGCGGCGAGAGCGCAGACGATCCAGATCACCACTTCCCATCGGCACCGTCGTCGCACAATCCAGTCGACGACGCCGACTCTCCTAACCTCGCCCGCCGTGCCGGTCCTGCTCGCCACCCTCTCATCGCTCGTCTACGGCACGGCCGACTTCGCCGGTGGAATGGCCTCGCGTCGCAACGACGGGCTCGTCGTGACCGTCGTCTCGCAGAGCTTCGGATGCATCGTCTTGGTCGTCGCCCTGGTCGCGTGGCCGGAGGTCACGGTGCAACCGTCGGATCTCCTCTGGGGTGGTTTCGCCGGTATCGGCGGTGGACTCGGCCTGATGTGCTTCTATCCGGCGCTCGCGAAGGGGCCGATGTCGGTTGTCGCCCCCACCACGGCGGTGTGCAGCGCGGTCGTTCCGTTGGTGGTGGGCCTCGTGCTCGGTGACCGGCCCTCGCCACTGGCGCTGAGCGGCGTGTTGCTGGCGATCCCGGCGATCGTGCTGGTTGCCCGTGAGTCGGCGTCGCACGGTCGTGCCGAGCCGAGAACCGTGTTCATGGCGGTGCTCGCGGGGGTCGGCTTCGGCACGTTCTTCATCGGTGTCGCCCAGGCGTCCTCCCACGCCGGGATGTGGCCGCTCGCCGGGGCCCGGGTTGCGTCGATCGGTCTGGTCGGCCTCGTCTGCGTAGTGACGGGCCGGTCGCTCCGACCGACCGCGGGAACGACGCCGCTGGTCGCTGCGGCCGGGATGCTCGATCTGGTCGCGAACGCGCTCTACCTCCTCGCCGCAACCCGGGGCATGCTGAGCATCGTGTCGGTCCTGGGGTCGCTGTACCCCGCGTCGACGGTGATCCTGGCGGTGCTGGTGCTCCACGAACGACTCGCCAGGGCCCAGTGGGCCGGTGTGGTACTCGCCGGGGGAGCCGTCGCGTTGATCGCGGCGGGTTCCTGAGGGGATCCCCGTGGCTCGGCGGCCGCGTCGCTGCGGATCTACTCGGTCGCCGCAATGACCGGCTGCGCCATCCGGAGTCGGTCGTCGTAGCCCTCGTCCCACGGCAGCTTTCCGGCCCGATCCGGCCAGATGAACTGCCGGATTCGGAAATCGTCGCGGGAGTAGTAGACGGCGGCGCTCTCGAACAGCGGGGCGTGCTCAGGCATCTCGATCGGGAGGACCGCTGCGGGAAGATCGTTGTCGAGGAGGCCGATGAAGCTGCCCACAGGAAGCTCGCCGCCTGCTTCGAGATGGGTCGCGATCATCTCCAACAACCCGCGTGCCGCGACCGGGGCGAGACCGAAGATCACCAACTCGGGATGGCCGAAGGTTTCCTCGAACCCGATCGTGTAGGTGTAGCCGGGCGTTGGCGGGTCGGGTTGGGGGGCCACCGGCTCGGCGCACCAGCCCTGGGTTTCGACGACCCACGCGATCTTGTCCGCCTTCTCCATGTTCCGGTCGGGGAAGACGTCGTCGCTCACCCGGCCACCCTACTGACGGCCCGCCGATCGATCTTGTCCCCGGCCGTGCGTGGCAGCTCGTCGACGAGGACGAGCGCCTCGGGGAGCTTCCAGCGCGACAGCCGGCTCGACGCGAAGTCGCGGAGTTCCTCGAGTGTCGGCGCGGCCTCGCCCACCGGGACGGTGATGACGGCGACTCCCACCTCGCCGAGCACCTCGTCGGGCCGTCCGACGACCGCGACCTCCTCGACGCGGGGATGGTCGCCAAGCACTGCTTCGACTTCGGCGGGGAACACGTTGTAGCCGCCGCGGATGTACATCTCCTTGATGCGGCCGGCGAGGCGAAAATGGCCGTGCTCGTCGAGCCGTGCGAGGTCGCCGGTGTGGGTCCAGCCGTCGGGGTCGATGGTCGCGGCGGTCGCTTCGGGATCGCCCCAGTAGCGGCTGAACTGGGCGGCGGAACGCAACTGGAGTTCCCCGATGCCATCCGGCCCGGGCGCCGCGACTCGCGCCTCGACGCCCGGCCGGGGCGATCCGATCGTATGGAGCGCCTCGTCGTCGTCCGCGTCGAAGGCCGTGCCGAGGCCGACACCCCCCGACTCGGTGGAGGAGTAACGGATGGAGTACTGGGCGCCGAAACGCGTGCGGACGGCGGTCACGAGCGACGGCGACGACAGCGCTCCGCCGACGATGAATCGCCGCACGCAGCTCAGGTCGAGTTCGTCGAGGAGGGGAGAGCGCAACAGCAGCGCGATCTGGGGTGCGACGCCCCCGATCGTGTCGATGCGGTGATGCGCGACCGCCCGGAGGACGTCGTCGGCGCGCCAGCGTCGGAGGCCGATGAGGGTGGAGCCACTGCGGAGATACCACGGCAGCTTCGTCATGAGCCCGACGTGGCTGGCGTGCGTGGACACCAGCAACGGGCCACCACCACCCCATGGCGCGTCGGCGCCGCGGTCGATCTCCTCGATCGCCGTGAGCTGCGCGCTCCCGAAGACGGCGCCTTTGGGAAGTCCCGTCGTCCCCGAGGTGAACACGATGGCGACGTCATCCGCTGCGGACATCGGGTCATCGCCACCGGCGCGGATGGGCTCGAGGGGTGGCAGCGGTTCGACGGTCGGATGATCCACGATCAGCCGGGGAGCGACCCGGGCGACGAGGGCGCGTTGTTCGACCGTCGCGAGCCGTGGGTTGATCCCGGCGGTCACGGCGCCGAGGCGCGCCGCGGCGACGTAGTCCACCACGTAGTCGAAGCAGGTGGGCATCCGGAGGACGATCACGTCTCGAGGGGAAACGCCAGCCGCCGAGATCGACTCCGCCCTCGATCGAGAGCGCTCCGCCAGTTCACGGTACGTGTAGCGGCCGTCCCATCCGTCCCACACCGCCAGGTCGCCGAACCGATCCGCGGCGCCGTCCGCGATCTCACCCAACATGCGTTCAGCCCGCAGTTCGGCCCGGGTCGAGGGAGCCAGAGGAGGAAACCACGCCGGCGGACGCTATCCCCTCAGGTACAGAAAGCCCTCCACGTCGAGGTGCGGCACCCCACTCGCCTCCAGGGCATCGCTCCACAGGAGGTCGTTCGTCGGATCGTTCTGCTCCATCCCGTGATCCGCGATGACGAGGAACGCAGTGCGTTCCAGCACACCCGCGCGCTCGACCGCCGCGATCACCGAGCCAACGCGAGCGTCGGAATCCCGCACCGCAGCGCGGGCCAACTCACCGTGGGGCCCCGACTCGTGGCCCGCCTCGTCGGTCAGCGCCAGCGAACACCACGACAGGGTCGGCAATGCGTTGCCCTCGAGTTGCTCCCAGGCGGCGAGCGTGTGAGCGACGCTCGTGTGATCGACACCCGACATGAAGCGGTAGGCGGCGGATGATGCGGCGGCGTCAGCGTCGCAGTGGTCGACCTCACCATCGGGGAGCACCGCAGGATGGCCGTCGCGGAGCAACCCGAACGACGAGAACGACGCGCCGGTGTCGCAGAACTCGAAGGTCGCCGTACTGAACGCACCAGGTCGTGATCGCTGTACCGCCTGAAACAGCGTCTCGACCGTCGGGTCGAGGTGTCGCATCGCGACGATCATCTGGTCGAGTTCCAACAGGTTCGGGATGCGCCCACAGCTGCGGTCCAACCAGGTGTTGTGCAGTACCCCGCTGTGACCCGGATGGGCGCCGGTCACCGCGGTTGTGTGGTTGGCGAGCGTTGCCGTCGGCAGCGACGCCATCAGCCCGTGTCGGTAGCGGGAACCCCGCCCCGCGAGGGCGGCGATGTTCGGCGCTTCACCGGCCGCCATGGCGTCGTGGAGGAGGTTGGCGTTGCAGCCGTCGAGGAGGAAGACGACCACGTGGTCGGCTCGATCGCCGCTCAAGACGGCATGGTCGGGGTCGCCGTCCTGGCGGCGAAGGCGAGCATCGGGGCGTCGCTCGCCGGTCGGTCCCACGCCGTCGGGGTGCACGTCGAGGTCCAGCAGCGCTGCGACGGTCGGCGCGATGTTCACCGTCCGGGTCGAACCGTCGACCGTGCCCAACGCTCGGATGCCGCGGCCTGCGGCGATGAACGGCCCGCGGGCCTGCACCACGCCGAGGGAACCGTGCTGGCCGAGGTTCGAGTCGAAATGGTGCGCGGGGGTGTGCAGCGCGACGGCGTCGGGGGCGTGGGGTGAGTCGAAGAACTGCGCGATCGAGTCGAAGGCGTAGGGGTAGGCGTTGGCCTCGCGGCGGGGGTAAATCCGGCTGCGCTCGTCGTCGTGGTCGCCGAATCGATCCTCCGACTGGTCTGCCAGGGGATGCCGGCCGACGACCTCGACGACCTCATAGCGGTACCGGCCGTCCTCCGGCCGGCGGTTGAAGACGACGGCACCGTCGACGGCAGCTGCCCGGTAGGTGTCCGTCTCCGGACGTGACAGCACCATCTCGACCTGGCCGTCGAGGTTCGAATCGGTCAAAACCGCCTCAAGTTCGGCGACGGCGGCGTCTCGGCTCGCGTGCATCGGGCCATTGTCGATCACAATGCGGCGATGAGCACTCCACCCGGCCCTGATTCCCTCCGATTCGACGGTGAGGTCGTCGTCGTGACGGGGGCCGCTCGTGGTATCGGGCGGGCAACGGCGCTCGCGTTCGCGCGCCTCGGTGCCCGCGTCGCGGTCTGCGACAAGCTCGCCGCCGAACTCGACGACGTCGCAGCGGAACTGTCCGAGCTCGACGCCCTCGTGACGGCGAGGCTCATGGACGTCCGGGATGCGGAACAGGTGCGCGCCCTCCGCGACGAGATCGCGGCGACCACAGCGGGCTCGGTGGACGTGCTGGTCAACAACGCGGGCGGAGGGTTCAAGGCGTCGTTCCTCGAGACCTCCTCGCGCGGTGAGGCGGCCCTGATTGCAGAGAACTTCACGCAGGTCACGTCGTGTCTTCGTGAGTTCGTGCCGTTGATGGGCGACGGGGCACGGATCGTGAACGTGACCTCGATCGAGGCGCACCGTGCCGGGCCGGGATTCGGGATCTACTCGGCGATGAAGGCGGCCGTCGAGTCGCTCACCAAGACGCTGGCACTCGAGTTGGCCGAGATGCGGATCAGGGTCAACGCCGTCGCCCCCGACATGATCCCCACCCCGGGCGATGCCGACCTCGCGGCCGCGGTCGGCATGTCCGACCACGGCTCCTACGACCAGCCATGGCCCGACGATGGGACACCCGACGACGTCGCCGGGGTCATCGTGTTCCTCGCATCCGGTCTCGCTCGATTCGTCACCGGGACCACCGTTCACGTCGACGGCGGCACCCACGCTGCGTCGGGGTGGCGTCGGGGCCCAGCCGGCGGTTGGCTGCTCTGAGCGACGCGCTGGGGTCTGTCCGGCAAGGCGACGCTGCTGGCGGAGACGCGTAGGCCGTCCGGCCCGTTGTTGGCGTTGCGCTCAATCCAACGGACCCGTCCTGCCGATGACCCCGCCGATGCCGTTCCTCCCTCGACCACTTCGTGCCGCCACCGCAGGTGCGGTTCTGGGCGCCACCAGCCTGCTCGCCGCGTGCATTCCGGCTCCCGCCTCGATGCCCGCCGTGACCACTGCCCGGGTGGTCGTGCCGTCGATACCGCTCGTCGCAGCGCCGAACCTGGTGCTCGACGCCGCAACCTTCGACGCCGCAGCGTTGGACGCCTGTAGCGCCGGAGGGGCCGCAGCAAGCGCCGATGGCTTCTTCGGGTTCGCCTTGGGGCGGTGGGCGGTGATGCGTCTCGCGGACGAACCGACGACGCTGGCCGACCAGCAGCGCCTCCTCGGCACCTTGTTCACCGCTGGCTTCTTCGGCGGCAAGCGGCTCGCCGCCGTGCACGACCTCGATGCCGACGGTGGTCCGTTCGCGGCGATCCCGACCGCGACGAAAGCGATGTCCACCACCGTCATCAGTCAGCTCGCCGGCCAGATGCTCGGCGTCGCCAACGGCGACGGCGGCATGGCCCAGGCGACCGCAGCGGCGATGGTGCCGCTGTTGGTGAAGGCGATCGCCGCCCTCGAGACGCAGACGGATCCGGCGTGGGGTGCGGACGTGACGGCGCTCGCCACTTCGCTCCGCGAGGTGGCGACCGCCGTGCACGCCGCGGCGGTTGCCGGTGCGGCAGGCGATGTCGCCGCTGCGCGACGAGCGGAGGCGGCGATGGCGGGGCTGGCCGTGTGGGCCGGAGGCTTCGCGCTGGGCGCCGCAGGTCAGTTGCCCGTCGGGGATCCGACGCTCACCTGCTGAGGGCCCCGTCGCGACCCGCTACTTGATGAGCGGGTCGCGAGGAAGACCGAGGATCCGCTCGCCGATCTGGTTGCGCTTGATCTCGGAGGTCCCGCCGGCGATCGAGATGCCACGGTGCATCATGATCAGCTGATAGCTGATCGCGCCGATCCCGTCGGTGAAGAGGTTGTCGGGGCCGTTCAGCTGGGTCAGCAACGCTGCGGCCTCGTGGCCCAACTCGGAAAGCACCAACTTCGTGACCGCCCCCTCGGGGCCGGGGCCTGCGCCTGCGACCGCACGATTCGCAGCGCGTAGGTTGAGCAGGATCATCGCCCGGTACTGAGCGGCGTAGCGACCGATGCGGGCGGCGCCACCGTTCACCCGGTCGGGGTGCTCGTCGAATGGTGGCACGAGTGCTTCGGGTGGGTAGGACATCTCCTCCCCGCCGCCGCCGATGCTGACGCTTTCGTTGCCGAGCGTGGCGCGTGCGACGGTCCACCCGCCGTCGATCGGACCCACGACGTCGTCGTCGGGGACGAACACGTCGTCGAAGAAGACCTCGTTGAACTCCGAGTGACCCGAGGTCTGTCGCAACGGGCGGACGGTCACGCCGTCAGCGTGCATGTCGATCACCATCGTGGTGATGCCCTCGTGCTTGGGCACGTCGGGGTTCGTCCGGACGGTGGCGAAACCCATCCCCGCCTCGTGGGCGCCGGAGGTCCAAACCTTCTGACCGTTGACGAGCCAGCCGCCCTCGACCCGCGTGGCCTTGGTCTTGACGCCTGCGGCGTCCGATCCGGCGTCGGGCTCGCTGAAGAGCTGACACCAGATGACCTCTTTGCGCAGCGCAGGGAGCACCCATCGCTCCAGCTGATCGGGTGTCGCGTACTGGATCAGGGTGAGGATGTTCCACGCCGTGATGCCGTAACCAGGCCGCCGTACGCCGGCGCGAGCGAACTCTTGCTCGATCACGAGTTGCTCGACGGCGCCCGCTTCACGGCCGTAGGGCTTTGGCCAGTGCGGCATGACGTAGCCCGTCTCGATGAGTCGCTCGAGACGTGCTTTGGAGTCGAGGCCGCTGATCTCCTCCGCGAACTCCCGAACCTCGGCACGGATGGTTTCCGCTTCGGGCGGCAGTTCGATCTCCTTGCCGCGCTTGATTCCCCGACGGGTGAGATCGACGAGGTCCTCAGCGGCGAGGTCGGGCCGCAGGAAGAACTGCAGGGTGGTCGCCCGTCGCATGAAGAGGTGAGCGTCGTGCTCCCAGGTGATGGCGATGCCGCCGTGCACCTGCGTATTGAGGTTGGCGCACAGATCAGCGGCGGGGGCTGCCAACGTGGCGGCCACCGCTGCCGCGTAGGTGAGCTGATCACCACCGGTGGCGGCGGCCTTCGCCGCGTCCCACACCGCCGAGGTCGCGAGCTCGGTTGCAACCGCCATGTTGGCGCAGTGGTGCTTGACGGCCTGGAAGGTGCCGATGACCCGTCCGAATTGCACGCGCTCCTTGGCGTAGGCCGCGCCGGCGTCGGTGCAGGCGGCCGCCAGGCCCACGGCCTCGGCGGAGAGGATCACGCGAGCCAGATCGACGAGCGTGCGCCGACCTCCGACCACGACGGTGGCGGCTGCTGCGTCGAGGGTGACCCGGGCGGTGCGGCGGCTGGGGTCGAGGTTCGGGGGAACCTCGCGGGACCAGCCGTCGGTTGACTCCACCACCACGAGGTCGTCACCGCTGCTCAACAGCAGGATGTCGGCGAGGCCGCCGCCGAGCACGGTCGCGGCGCCGGATGCCCGCCCGTCGCTGAGCGTGATGTCGCCGTCGAGCGCGACCCCCGCACAGGTCGAGCCGTCGGCGAGTCCGGGCAACAGGCGACCGTTGAGTTCATCGTTGCCGAGCGCGGCGAGCGTGGCGCTTGCGATCACCGTCGGGACGAATGGCCCGGGCGTGACGACTCGGCCGGTCTCCTCGACGAGGACGACCAGCTCTTCGAGGCCGTAGCCGGACCCTCCGTAGTTCTCGGGGAGGTGGATCCCGAGCCAGCCCAGGTCGACCATCTCACCCCAGAACCCGGGGCGTGCCTCGGTCTCGGCTTCGAGCAGGTCGCGGGCGGCGCCGACGGCGTTGCGCTTCGAGAGGAGATCACTCGCGGTCTCGGCGAGCGCACGATGATCCTCGGAGATGGCGATGGACATGGTCGGTCCTCGTGGGAGTTGGCGATTGGTCGTTGGATGGTATGCGGGCTCAGTGAGAGTTGAGCCATTCGTCGCCGAGACGGAACTCGTCATCCATCTGCTTGTCGAGGATGCCCTTGGAGAAGTCGGCGAGCTTCCCGCCGATGAGTGGAACCTTGACCTCGATGGTGGTCGTCACGACGTAGTGGGTGCGGTCGTCGCCGTCTGCTTCGACCAACGTCGTGCCGTGGACCTTGATGGGGGCGCCTTTGGTTTCGGCGCTGAAGTGGCCGCCGTAGGTGCCGTCGCCCCGGTCAGACCACTCGTCGGTCGACACGACCGTGTTGGTGGGCTTGAGGACCTTCTTGGCGAACCCGGGGAGGTCGACGGTCACCGTGCGCCCGATCACGATCCGGAGCCTCGAATCCGAACGCTCCTCCTCGAGAATCTCGATGTCGGTGTGGCCCATCGCCTCGAACTTGGCAACGTGGCTCGCCGGGTCGCGGAACATCTCCCACACCTTTGCGATCGGGGCGTCGAAGGTGTGCTCGCGTCGAATGTCAACCATGGTGTGTCCCCTCCGGAGTCGGTGGCGCGGGTCGCCGGTCGAAGTCTGACCGATTCTGGTGGCGTCGGTCCGCTCCGGTAGTTTCTGACGGAGCGTCAGATTTCGACCCGTCATCCCAGGGGGAGACCGTGACCCAACCACTCGCCGGCGTTCGCATCATCGAGTGCTCCATGCTCGGGCCGGGGGCAATCACCACGCCGCTCGCCGACATGGGAGCGGAGATCATCAAGGTCGAGCCGCCCGCTGGTGACTACATCCGGCGGATGACCTGGCCGATCGTCGAGGGCGTCTCGCTCATGCACCTGCACATCTCGCGCGGCAAGGAGTCGATCACCCTCGACCTCCGCACGCCCGAGGGTGCCGGGATCTTCAAGGAGCTCGTCGCGTCCGCGGACGCCGTGATCGAAGCGATGCGGCCGGGCGGGCTCGCAAAGCGTGGCCTGGGTTATGACGATCTCAAGGCGATCAACCCGAAGATCGTGTTCTGCACGATCTCCGGCTACGGGATGACGGGGCCCTACAAGGACATGCCCAGCCACGGCATCGCGTACGACACCTGGGCCGGCCTCGTGAAGGCGGAGACCGACGACGAGGGGTTCTGCTACATCCCCGAGCACCCGTCGTGTGGGATCTACGCGGGGCCGCTGTATGGAGCGCTGGGTGTGCTCGCCGGCATCATCCGCGCCCGGGAGACGGGCGAAGGCAGTTTTCTCGAGATCGCCCAGTCCGATGCCGCAGCGTCGATGGATTGGCTTCGCTCCGAGACGTGGCGTGCCTATGAGCGCCCCGAGGACGAGGTGACGGGCAACCCCTCGGACAATTTCGAGCGGCGCGCGCCTGGCACCGCTGGGATGCGTGACGGCGTTCGGTACCAGTTCTACCGAACGAGCGACGACCGCCACGTGCTGTTCATGGCGTCGGAGCAGGAGTTCTGGAAGAACTTCTGCGAGGCGGTTGGCCGTCCCGACCTCTTCGAGCGCTGGCCCGGCAGCCAGTACGGCGACCACGCGAAGGGCAACCGCGAGCTGCAGGCCATCCTCCGCGACATCTTCCTCACCAAGACGGCAGCCGAATGGCTCCGCTTCGGCGACGACCACAACACGCCGATCGCCGCAGTGAACACCCCCAAGACGCTCGCCGAGGACCCTCAGTTCCAAGACCGCTTCCCCTGGCTTCCCGCCTCCGAACTCGGCGCCGATCAACTGCCGTCGCCGGTGAAGTTCATCGGCGAGGAGATGCCGATCCCGACCAAGGCGCCGACGGTCGGCCAGCACACCGAGGAGATCCTCCATCGGGTGCTCGGCTACGACGACGAACGGATCGCGGCGCTTCGGGCATCCGGCGCCCTCGGCTGACTTCCCCAGCCATCGTGTCGGGCCTGCGTCCGGAGGTTGCCCTGTCGGTCGTCACGGACGCGAGGATGGGACACATGGCACCCAGGGAACTCGGCCGATTCGCCTGGCGGATCGGCGCCGTGCTCGTGGTGATGACCGCAGTGATGGTCGGAGCAGCGTCGTCCGCGTCCGCCCACGCGTTGTTGGATTCCACCTCTCCGGCCGAGGGCAGCACGGTCGAAGCGCCCCCGAAGGCAATCACCCTCACCTTCAGCGAGGGCGTCGAGGTGTCGCTCGGAGCGATCCGCCTGTTCGACGCGTCGGGTCGAGAGGTCGAACTGCCGAAAGCAACCCACCCCGAGGGGCGGGCCGAGCAGGTGCGGGTTGAGGTTCCTCGCCTCGGCCGTGGCACCTACGTCGTTGACTGGCGGGTGATCTCGGCCGATTCCCACCCGATCAACGGGGCGTTCACCTTCGACGTCGTCGCTCCGAGCGACGCCGAGGGCGCCCGCGGTTTGTTGTCGCGTCTCGTCAACGATCAGGGGAGTCAGACCGTCGGGGTGCTCTTTGCGGCGGTGCGGTGGCTCGGATACGCGACGGTGGCGTTCGTCTTCGGTGGGTTGATCTTCGTCGGTTGGATCTGGCCAGGTGGCCCGGCGTCGCGCCGCGCCCGACGCACGTTGGTCGCCTCCGCATGGGTCGGGGTTGCGGCGGCCCTCCTCGCGATCGCCTTCCAGGGCGCCTACGCCGGCGGGTTCGGCATCGGTCATGTGTTGCGTCCGAGCCTGTGGGGCGACGTGGTCGGTACCCGCTTCGGCCAGGCGCACCTCGTCCAGGCGGTCGCAATGGTGGCCGCGGCGATGATCGCTGCCCGCGTGGGGTCCGCCCGTGCGGCGTGGTGGCAGATCGCGACGATGACGGTCGGACTCGTGTTGGCAGCGGCGGTGACCTTCTCCGGCCACGGCGACACCGGCCGCTGGCGTGGCGTCGCGATCGCCGCGGACCTCGTCCACGTCGGCGCCTTTTCGGTGTGGATCGGCGGGCTCTGCGGGCTGCTGCTGTGGGGCCTGCGCACCGAGCACATCGATGACGGTGTGGTCGCGGCACGGCGCTTCTCCGCGGCGGCGATGGCGTCGGTCGTGATGTTGGCGCTCAGCGGTTTGGTGCAGGGGATTCGTCAGGTCGGCTCCACGAACGCTCTGGTGTCGTCGACCTACGGCCGGCTGCTCATGGTGAAGGTCGGAATCGTGCTGGTCACCGTCGGTGTTGCGTGGGTGAGTCGCGCGCTCGTGCGGGAGCTGGCAGGAGTGGGTTCGGGGCCAGGATCAACGGTGGGCCTCGTCGACGCCCCCGATCAGCCGACCGATGCCGAACCCGACGATGAGGAGACGGACGATCTCGGTGGAGGCGACGATGAGGAGCTCCCCGAGCCCGACACCCTGCGTCGCTATCTCCGGCGCTCCGTCGGCGTCGAGGTCTTCGGTGTCGTGGCGGTGCTGGTGGTCTCGACCCTGTTGTCGTCGGTGATCCCGGCGCGCGAGACGGTGGCGATTCCGTTCAACCAGACGGTGGTCACCGATCAGGGTTTCGCCCAGTTCAGCGTCGACCCGGCAAGAACCGGCTCGAGCGCGATCCACGTGACCATCACCAACGCGGACGGGACCGTCCCTGACATCGCCGAGCTCACGGTGGAACTGAACCTGCCCGAACGCGAGATCGGCCCGCTGGAAGTCCCCATGACCGCGCTGTCGTCGAACCACTTCGTGAACGAGCACGCGAGCCTGCCCGTCCCCGGACGCTGGCGGATGACGGCCACCGCCCGGGTCGGGGAGTTCGACCAGATGGTGTTCAACGTGGACGTGCCGATCAACGCCTGAGCCCGGTCGACGGGCTCAGGCGCGGTGCAGGCTCAGCCCGCGGCGGGCGGCGCCTTCGGCTTGCGGAGCAGCGCCCCGATCGCTGCGATCAGGCCGATCGCCCCAACGGCGATACCGATCACGGCGAGCGTGCGGGTCGACTCGACGTCGTCATCGTTGTCGTTCGAGTCGTGCTCCGCGCTGGTAGCCGAATCCTCGTCGTGATCCGACGATCCGGCCGCGGTCGTGGTCGTTGCTGCGGAGTCATGGCCGTGATCATCGGCGGCCGCGGCGGCGAGCGTCAGGGTCGGGGCGGGGTGTTCCGCCTCGGTGCCGTCGCTGGTCGGCTCATCGATCCAACGGACGACGTCGCCGTCGGAGTAGGTCTGGAGCGCCTTGAACACCAAGGTTGACGCGTCGTCCGGCAGCGGGCCGACCGAAATCGGGAACATCTGGAACTCGCCAGGGTTGATCGTGCCGCCCTCCCAGGTGATCGTCGAGACCACCTCGGTGATCTGACGGCCGTGGCTGGTGATCGGCTTCGCCAACTGCGTCTTCTGGACCGTCACCGTCCACCCCGGTACCGGCTGGGTGCTCACCGATGCGAGGGGGTGATCGGCGGGGAACTGGACCTCGAGCTTCGTGGTCGAGGCGTCGGCCTTCTCATTCGGCACCTTGAACGAGAGCGTCGCATATCCGCCGGCGGTCGCCGACGAGGGAGTGATGGTGACGTGCGCGGACGCGGTGGAGGCGACGAGCACGGCGACGACGCCGAACGTGGCGCTCAACGCTCCCACGCGTCGGATGAATCGCAGGCTGATGCCAGGAAGTCGGGGAATCATGAAAGCTCCTATGGCTCGATGGCGACTGCATGCTTGTCCATCGGAGGGGCGGGTCGGTAGTCGGCCGCTCGTTAGGATGTGACGACCCGTCAGAAGAACCTGACGTGGTGTCAGATTTCGCGCACGACCGAATGGGGACACGGTGCCGGAACCCGAGATGATCCGCGGCGACCTCGAGTGGGGCACCACCCCGAGCTTGGTTCGAGCTGCCGCACGGACCTACGCCGAGCACCCCGCGGTGGTCGACGGTGACGTCACGCTCTCGTTCGCGCAACTCGCTGAGCGTGTCGCGGCCGTCGGTCGTGCCTTCCTCGCTGCGGGAATCGAGCCGGGCGACCGGGTCGCGCTGTGGGCGCCCAACATCTGGGAGTGGCCTGTGGCGGCGCTCGGCCTCCACAGTGCGGGCGCCGTCCTCGTCCCGCTCAACACCCGTTACAAGGGGGCAGAGGCGGCGTACATCCTTGGCGCGAGCCGTGCTCGGATCCTGTTGACCGTCGAGGGTTTTCTCGGCAACGACTACGTCAGCATGCTCCGCTCGGCGGGACATCCGCTCACGCACCTCGAGCAGATCGTGGTGCTCCGGGGCGACGTTTCCGATGGCTCGATCTCCTTCGACGAGTTCGTCACCCTCGGCGAAACGGTGGCCGAGTCGGCCCTCGACGACCGGGTCGCCGCGATCCGCCCCGACGACCTGTGCGATCTGCTGTTCACCTCCGGAACCACCGGTGCCCCCAAAGGTGTCATGTGCACACACGCTCAGACGCTTCGTGCGTCATGCGACTGGGGGAGCGTCGGTGGCCTCAACAGCGAGGACCGTTACCTGGTCGTCAACCCGTTCTTCCACTCGTTCGGGTACAAGGCGGGGATCATCGCCGCGTTGTGCAAGGGGGCGACGATCTACCCCCAGGCGGTCTTCGACGTCCCGACGATGATGGCGGCGATCGAAGAACACCGCATCACCACGTTGCCCGGGCCGCCCACGATCTATCAGACGATGCTCAATCACCCCGACTTCGACGCCGCCCGCCTCGGCTCGCTGCGGCTCATCGTGACCGGCGCGGCGGCGGTTCCGGTCCAGATGATCGAGGCGTTGCGCGACCGGCTGGGAGTCGAGACGATCCTCACCGCCTACGGACTCACGGAGGTGACGGGGTTCGCAACGTCGTGTCGCCGTGGGGACGATCCCGAGACGATCTCCAACTTCTCCGGTCGCGCCTATCCGGGTGTCGAGGTCGAGGTGCGACGCGACGACGGGACGCGTTGCGACCCGATGGAGCCGGGTGAGGTGATGGTGCGCGGCTACAACGTCACGCAGGGCTACTTCGAGGATCCGGTCAAGACCGCCGAGACCATCGAGGCCGACGGGTGGCTGCACACCGGCGACATCGGTGTGATGGACGAGCGCGGCTACCTCCGGATCACGGACCGCAAGAAGGACATGTTCATCACCGGTGGGTTCAACGTGTACCCCGTCGAGGTCGAAGGCCTCCTGCTCGGCCACCCGGATATTTCCCAGGTCGCGGTGGTGGGTGTTCCCGACGAGCGGATGGGGGAGGTCGGGGTGGCGTTCGTGGTGCCGACCACCGGCTCCACGCCGGACCCCGAGGCACTCCGCACCTGGGCACGTGAGCACATCGCGAACTTCAAGGTGCCGGCGCGATTCGTGGTCGTCGACGCCCTCCCGCTCAACCCGAGCGGGAAGGTCCTGAAGTACGAACTTCGCGAGCGCGCCACGGCGTCGCCCGCCTGAAAGGGGGATCCGTTGCGATTCACCAACGCGATGCTGGGCATCGAGGTCGAGGACTACGTCGCGGTCGCGCAGGCGGTCGAGGCGGCGGGGTTCCACGCGGTGGCGTTGTCCGATCACATCTTCGTGCCCGAGACGCTCACGACGCCGTACCCCTACACCCCTGACGGAGTGCCGCAGTTCGACCCCAACGAGTCATGGCCCGATCCGTGGGTGATGGCGGGGTTGTTGGCGGGCGCCACCACCACGTTGCGGTTCATGACCAACGTGTACATCCTGCCGTTGAGAAACCCGTTCGTGACCGCCAAGTCCGTCGGTACCGCCGCGTGTCTGTCGGGCAACCGGGTGCTGCTGGGGGTGGGGGCAGGGTGGATGCGCGAAGAGTTCGAGGCGATGGACCAGCCGTTCGAACGGCGCGGTGCCCGTACCGAGGAACTCATCGAGGTGCTGCGGACGCTGTGGCGTGGTGGTTATGTGAGCCACCACGGCACGCACTACGACTTCGAACCGCTGATGCTTTCGCCGACGCCGACCGAGCCGGTGCCGGTCTACGTCGGCGGCACCTC
>JAKOVA010000123.1 GCA_029782335.1 Actinomycetes bacterium
CCTCACCGAGGCACTCCGCCGCGCCAACAAGATCGACTGGTCGAGCCCCGCCGGCAGCGTGTGGACCAACACCATCGTCCGCGCCGACGGCCGCAAGATGGTCGCTCGCAAGGAGGCCCACGAACTCGCCGCCGGCATCATCGCCTACCTCATCGCCGACGAGTACATGACCACCGACGACCGCAACGAACTCTGGAACACGTGCGAACCGGGGCTCGAGCGGCGCCTCAGAGAGCAGATGAGACGGGAGTAGGCAATGCCGGCATCGACTCTGACCCGGTGGGGTCCCACCCCTTCGACTCGGCGAAGGCCATCCGCAAGCGATCCGTCGCTTGCGGGGACATGGCCGGTCCAGCCACGAGGTACCCGATCAGACGACCGGCGAGCTCGATTGAATTCGACTTCGCCATCATCGCTCCGTTGCTTCGAACGATCACATCGCGCCAATGCTCGGCGTCGGCGCTCCAGTCGATCTGGTTCAGTCGCTTGACGGCCTCCAACAAAGGCACTCCCGCTGATCGAGCGTGCGCGAGCCCATGGAACACGCTGACATGCATGATCGGGCGCATCAACAGCGCGGAGGACGAGCGGCCTCGGCGAAGGTCCGGGATCACGTACGGGTGCGCCGCCGCCCGCGCGAGTGCGTCGACACCCTGCAGCACAGCGCTCCACCACTCGACACACCAGCCGTACGCCTGCTCGAGCAAGGCGTTGGGGGGTCTCGTCACACGATCCTTCTCGCCGAAGTCACGGAGGTTGTGAGCATCGAGGATGACCTCGGTCGACTGATACACCGCGCTCAGTGTCGTGAGAGCCTCCGAGTTCTGCGAGAGCGATGTCGAGCGCCACTCGACGAGGGGCTCACCGGTGGTCGGATGGAGCAGTCCCAATGGTGGCTTGGGCTCCGACAGACCGAGCGGCGGATCGGTATCGACGAGCCAACGAGCAACGATCGCGTAGCCGTCGTCTTCGCTGGTTATGATGTTGTCGCTCTTGGACGTCGGTCGCGCGTGCTGGTTGACCTTGTTGAAGATCCGCCGCGTTTTCTCCAACACCTCGTGCCGAACGAAGACGACGCAGACCTCGTCATCCGCGATCTCGTTGCTGTACGGCCCATCAACCTCTGCTCGTCCGCCGACGATCTCGCGCAGCGCCACCAAGCGGTGCTGTCCATCAAGAGCCACCAATTGCCCGCCGCTGACGGTGAGGAACCCAACGCGCTCGCTGAAGGCGCGGTACGCAGCACCAAGTCCTGACGTCAGCTCCGCCAGAGGCTCGAAGGAGAACTCCTCGGGCTCGTAGACCAGCACGATCAGCGACCCGAAGAAGCGGTCCGCTGATCGCACCAAGTACGGAATCAACTCCTCCTGGATTCGTCTCATCGCGAGCTCGCGCTGGAAACGCTCGCTGATGCTCCACTGCCGCCACTCGCTCAGCTCGCTGACCGGGATGGCCACTGACGCCAGGTCACGAGCGGATATTGCTACCTGGAAGTAGTCGTTTGAGCCCATCCGGGCTCGGATCGCAGGGAACGTGAACGAGGTGCTCATCCGAACATGATCCTGTCTACGAGAGCGACGAGGTCCTCATCGCCACGCCTGGCGAGTGAACCCCGCACCCTGAACGCCAAGTTGTCCGCACCCTCCTCGATCGCGAGCAGTCGCGCAAGAGCTTGCAGCGGATCCCCGGGTCGCCACTCCACACCGACCAAGTCGGCGACGCGGCCGAAATCAACCTCGACATCGTCTGACATCCATTGCACTTCCAGCGCATCCCCAGGCCTGAAGACGAGAACCAACCAGTCACCAACTTGGCCGTGGGTCTGGTCCACGAAGGACCGCAACGAGCCGATGGTCGGCTGGCCCCACGCTGTCCAACTCAGCAGCATCGTTCCACCTGAGTGATTCCACTCTCGTTGGCTGCCAGGCCGTAGCCCGAGCCAGCCAGCAAGCGGTTCGGGGACGCGACGACCACTACCACGAAGAATCTCACCGTCGACACGAACCCTCCACGATGCGACGCCAGGAGCGATCTCGTAGCAGCCAGGAGTCGCTGCGAGGTCAGACCCGACCTCGTAGCTACCCTCATCGCGCACCGAGATGACCCCCGCTGCGTCGACTCGGAACATCGGCCTTCCCGCATACATGCGAACACTCGCTGGCGAGATGTCGTGCCGTACGGCCAGTCGTTGGACGAGCTCGTCGATCGGAACCGACCCGCCAGACCGCTCGATCTCTTCGACCATCTCCTGCGCGACCGACGTGTACTCGTCCATGGCCCACTCGCGAAGAGCGAACCGCGACTTGGTTACTCGGTGGACACGATCGTCTTCGAACAATCGCTGGCGAACGGATCGGAGGGAGGCGTCACGGTCCAAATCCTCCAAGATCTCCTCAGCCGACATGGGACGACCGCGAAGCCTGAGCAGGCGGACAGCTGCGTCAATCACGTTCTGCCCGCCGCAGAACCAGCCGTCGTCGAGCCGCTGGAACCGACCGAACGACTCCATCCAAGCGCTGTGTTGATCATCGTGGATGGAGAATCTGCCAAGCTCCGTTCGAAGATCGGCCTCCGAAAGAAAGCCGTCGTCGCCTGCGACCTCCTCAAGTTGGGCTCGAATCTGCTTGATCGGCGTGCCACCGCCTGAGACAGCCCAACCACCGTGCTCCGTGTACGGACCTGCGAGCCAAGAGAAGAGAAGCTCAGCGTCGGACAACAGGTCGGGCGAGATGTCACGGAGGGCCCAACTCAGGGCGGCCGCGTACCGCTCACTGTCCAGTCTGACGTACATACCCAGACGAAGTTGGAGTTCCTCGGCTCGGTCAACGATCGGCGCCAGGCGCGGCCCGTTCAACCGATCACGCAGTTCGCGTGAACACCTGACCTGCAGCTGCCGAACACGCTCCCGTGTCAGCCCAGCGTCCTCGCCGATCGCCTCCAGAGTCGGACCTCCGCCACGACCCCACACTCTCAGCCGCAGGATCTGAAGCTCCCGTTCATCGAACGTCGAGAGCAGCCCTTCGACGAGATCGCACACGTCGAGTTCGGTACCACCTGCGATCGGTTGGCTGGCCAGGCGCTGCCACTCCTGCCTCACTCGCGACGGCATTGGATCTTGACTCGGGTTGATCGTCAGCAAGTCGCCGACATTGCCAATGCCTCGCTCTCGCCGTCCCCACGCGAGCAGCGAGCCGAGTGGCCCGTACAGCTCCCGAAGCGTCACGTCCGAGACACTCGAAGCGGCGGCATCGCCGGGTGTGAGGTCTGCGAGGCGCTCGAGCAAGTCGAGGACGCTCCGCTCCCCGACGTTCGCACGGGAGGTCAGCTCACCTACGTCGACTTCAAGCAGACGCTCCCATGACAGATCACCCAGAGCGGAACGCAGGCGCGTTGGGATGAGCCAGTTCGGCACGACCTCCAATCGAAGTGAGCGGAGATGGGGCCGAAGCTCACCGATCCGTCCGCTGGGGAGGCGCGCGCCGGCGCGAGCCCGGTCGTCCGCAGGAGAAGCCTCATGACGAATAGTCGATGACACGGAGATGCTCTGAGCAACGCTGGCGTCCGCGACCGCAAGCAGGCTCGTGATCCCGAAGTTCGGCACAACAAGCAAGTCCGTTGCCTTCATGGAGCAGAGGTGCCCCCACGTAACGACTCGCTTGCGTCGGAGCGCATTCCAGGCCCGGGTGCCCAGCAACTCCTCAGCGAGAGCCTCGTCGGCGCAACGGTAGAGAACCGGGAACATCGAGCCGAGCCGATGAATCCCTTGTTGCAGGAGTTGGCGATGGCAGGAAAGAAGCGCCGCTACGTCCTCGTCGCTGACCTCGTCGATAGACCGACCTTCAAGGTGGGAAGGGAGCAACTGCAGGTCCGCGGCAAGCGGAAAGACGTACGCGCAAGCAACGACCTGCGGCGCCATCGCGCTGGCTGCATCTGGATCGTCCTCCCGCAAGAACACATCCTGGATCTTAGAGAAGGGGTTGCTCACGCTGGGTCGAACGAGGACGTTGCCGCCCTGCGGGCGGGTGCGGTGATGCGTCGCCGCTCGCTGGCCGGTCAAGCCCCTCGTTCCTCGGGGCCGAGCCCTTCGGGTTGACCGGCGCTCGTCGTCGACGCCGCCCGTGCGGGCGAAGCCCAGCACGAGGAGGCGCAGCGATGAAGGCAGAAGATCTTTTCGAGAAGGTGACCGCCGATCTGGTGGCAGCGATCGAAGACGGAGCGAAGGACTGGCGGATGCCGTGGCACCGCCTCGCCGCCGGCGGTCTGCCTCGCAGCGTCGACGGTCGGCCGTATCGCGGGTGGAACGCGCTCGTTCTGGCGATGTTCGCAGCCGATCGGGAGTGGACGTCGGCGCGATGGGCGACGTACAACGCGTGGCAGCGCCACGGCGCTCAGGTTCGTCGCGGCGAGCGCGGCACGCACATCGTGTTGTGGAAGCCGACCGAACGCCACGAGGCCACCGAGGACGGCGACGACACCATCCACCGGTCGTTGCTCGCCCGCACCTTCACCGTGTTCGCCGCCGAGCAGGTCGACGGCGCGGGCCATCTGGTCGGCGTCGTCGACGTCGAGCCCGAACAGCGGATCGACTCGGCAGAGGCCTACCTCTCCGCCATCGGTGCCGACGCGGTCCATGGCGGCGACCGCGCGTGCTACGTCCCGGCGATCGACCGCATACACCTACCGCACCGCCACCAGTTCGACGCTCCGTCGGCCTACTACTCGACCGCCGCCCACGAGCACGTGCACTGGACTGGGCACGGCAGCCGCATGGCCCGCGACCTGTCCGGTCGGTTCGGAAGCCACGCCTACGGCGCGGAAGAGCTCGTCGCCGAGCTTGGCGCCGCGTTCTGGTGCGCTCAGTTCAGCCTCGAGCAGGCCACCCGCGATGACCACGCTGCCTATCTCGGCGACTGGCTCGCGCTCCTTCGCACCGACACTCGAGCGCTCGTCGCCGCATGCGGGCACGCACAGCGGGCGGTCGACTTCCTGAACGGTGCAGCCGGCCACGCCGAGGCGAGCACGGCCAACGCTGCGACGTCGACCGCATAGCTGAGTCGGCCGGGGACGGCAGCCGTCGCCGGCCGCGTTCTCGCACGGACGTTGCCGCCCTTCGGGCGGGTGCGGTGGGTGCGTCACCGGTCCGCCACCTGTCAAGCCCCTCGTTCCTCGGGGCCAAGCCCTCCGGGTTGACAGGCGCTACCCGGCGACGCCGCCCGTGCGGGCGAGCCCGCTCATCCGGCTGGCTCGACCGGAACCGGAGGGTCGGGGTTCGGGGAAGTCCCCGCCCCTCCGGAACCGGTGCCCAACACCTCGAAAGGCACCTCCGATGAGCAAGACGACTCCCACCGACACCACCACCACGGCCCGACCGGACCATCTGTACGTGTGCGCCGATACCACGCCTGGCGTGCACCGCATCGACAGCGAGGAAGCCGCCTGGTGGCTGCCCATCCTGGGGCCGACGGCCATCGTCCTCGCGGCGACGCTCGCCCACTACACGCCGCCCGAAGGCGCGTGCTGGGATGCGACCGCACTCGCGCAACGCATCGGCCTCGCGGGCAACCGCTCCAAGCTCTGGGCGAGCCTCAACCGGCTCGATCAGTTCCACGTAGCCCAGTTCCACGCAACCGACGTGGTCACGGTCCGGCTTTGGCTCCCTGCCCTCACCGAGCGCCAACTCACCCGGCTGCCCGATGACATGGCCGAGGAGTACCGCTCGGTACACAAGTGCCTGCCGGTCGGAGTCGAGTGCTCCGCATGACCGACGAGACGGTGTGAGCTCACAGAGAAGCTCACACCGTCTCGCTCAGCGCTCGTTGACGTTGCCGCCCTTCGGGCGGGTGCGGTGGTGCGCTCCCCCGTCGAGCCGGTCAAGCCCGCTCGCTCCTTCGTCGCTCGGGGCCGAGCCCTTCGGGTTGACCGGCCCGCCGCCGGGAGCGCTGCCCGTGCGGGCGAACCCGCCACGCCACTGGAGGAACACCATGGACCCCACCACCGCCCTCACCCAACTCCGCCACCCCGACACCAACGCCGCCGATCGATTCGACCTCGCAGTCGACCTCGCTCACTGGCTTCGCCACGGCGGGTTCGTTCCCGCCGGAGAGATGCGAGATGACCTGCTCGACGAGCTGAACCAGATCACGCGGCCACCCACGCAGGGCGACGACGCGCACCTCGAAGCCGCGTACGAGGAACGCACGGACATGGGGGTCGACTGGTGAACACCACACCGATCCACGTAGTCGCTACCGCACGCGTCGTCGACTGGGCGGGCGATCAACCCAACCGGCACGCGTTCCTCACCACCTGCATCTCTCGCCACCACCGCCGCGACTGGGGCGACCTCGACCACCACGACTGGGAGCTCAACGATCGAGCAGTCGCATGCCGATCCGGCCGGCTCCTGTCCGCCTACGTCGTTCCTCCCGAGCTCGACCCCGTCGACGCACAGGTCTGGATCATCACCGACGACCTCGAGGACCCCGACACGATCACGACCCTGCTCTGGCCGACCGACTACTGACCGCCAAGAGCCGCCCGAGCGCGCCACCGCCGACCGACCTCAGCGCCAAGGATGGCGTTGCCGGCGGCGGGTGCAGTCAGTCGCTCGCCGCCACGTGTGCAGCGAGGATGGGCAGGAACTCCACCGGGGGCCCGTCGACGTGCTGAACGTTCCACAGCCCGCTCTCGCGGATCGCGGCACGTGTCGACCACTGACCGAGCCAGGTCGACGACGCTGGATCGGCACCCGGGTTGCATCGCGCGCTGAGCAGTGCGATCGCACCGGCCTCGATCGTCGCTCGTGCGCTGGTTGGTCCTGCCTCGTCGAGCACTGGGACGAAGAGGAACGGCATTGCGCGGATATGTGAGCTCACGGCCAGCTCGTGGAGGGACTCGTCGGCTGACGACGCGATCGGCCGACCCCATGAGTCCCGCAGTCCGAGTGGGTCACCGTCGCGCCCGAGCAGGCACTCCCCGACGTGGAGGCGGAACACCGAGCCGCGGTGGTTTCCCCCACCGGCGCGGGAGCCGCCCATGTGACCGCGATGCTGAGACAGGCGAGTCCACAGCGACGTCTTCGATCCCGCCTTCAGTGCATGAGTCCCCACGCGCACGACGCGAGGCGACCCGCTCGCACGTGTCTCCCCCGGCTCGAAGAAGAAGTACACGCCACGCGTGGGCCAGCCCTGTCTGCCGTGACAGTCGCCGAGGAGTCGCTCGCCGCCGACGCGTCCGCGCAGGTCGTCGATCAGCGCGTAGAAGTCGTCCAGATCACTCATGGCCGGCCGTAGGTGATCGGCGTGCGTAGAACTGGAGCTGCTCGCCGACGCGGAGACCGTGCGTGGGCACCTCGACTTGGCCGCCGCGCTCGATCAGTCCATCCTCGAGCCCGAACCCGAAGTAGTCCGCTCCGGCATGGACCTCGAACGTGGTGCCATCGAACGGTCCCAAGACCTCCATGAGTTGCTCGATGACTCGCGTGGCCCATGCGCGTTTGATCGCTCGCCCTGCGCCCGTGAGGGCCTGGTCGTACGGTTCGAGCACCTCGTCCTGCCGGACGAGTCCGTGCTTGGCAGACAGGATGAACCAGTCGTCACACGACTCCTCGACGTACCGGCGGCGGCCCAGGAACAGAGCGCTTCGGTAGAGGTCTCGTGCCGGTACCGGCCGGTTGTGCTTCTCGGAGACGCAACCCACGAGACCGATTCGGGTCGTCATCGCACCGCGCTCAGGTCGAGGTACCGACGTTCGAACTCGATCGCCCAGGAGCGAAGAGCGTCGACAGCCTTCGCGTTCCGGACGACGACCTCGAGCGGAACGCAGCGGCACCGGTTTGGGTCGACCATCGCTGCGGCGACTCCAGCTACGGCCGACTGCGCGTGTCGGTCGTCGCTGAGGGCGACGACGACAACGGTTGCCGAATCGACCTCTCGCGATCTTTCGGCGCTTGCGGCGAGCAGGCTGTTCCGCCAGAGTTGGTTCGTCGCAGAGCCGGTGAGCTCATCGTGGCTCTCGTGTTGGAACCAGTCTGACGCTTCGTGCATCCCGCGGTACTTGCCGGCGTCGTGCGATCGTGCGCCATATCGGGTCTGGCTGAACGGCTCGGTGTACTTCGTCTCGATCGCGATGAGATGCCGCGATCCGTCGGGACGCCGGGTGACGATGGCCGCGTCGAACGCCGTCCGGTCGGAGAGGGTTGACGCCGGATGCTCCGGCACCCACTCGCACTCGATCATCTCCACCGCCTCCGCCGTCGCGTCGAAGCACGCCCGTACGAGCGGCAGCTGCCCGTCCAGCGTCGAGCGCAGCATCCCGAAGAGGTTGAAGCACATCGGCATGCTCGAGAGCATGTTGTGATCGAGCCGGTCGACGTCGAGTGTCCCGCCGCCCTCGACCACGGCGGCGGCCCTCGAACGCGCGTAGTCGCCGATCTCCGGCGAGAGGAAGTTGAGCCCGGGTCGCGCGGCGACGTCCTCGCGATGAAGAAGGCTCCCGAGCGGTCGCTCCGGCCGCCCGCGCGGTCGGTACGTTCCGGGACGGGCGTTCAGCACGACCTCTCGATACCAGGACTGCAAGAGACGGTACGAGCGCATACGAGCGGTGTCCCCAGCAACCTGAAGCTCCGGAGCGTCCCACCGCAGACTCACGTTGGGATCGTATGCGACTTGATGCAACCCGTCGCCGGCGTCACGACCGGCGGGCAGCCGGGGCCGATCTTCTTGCACAGAACATCACCAAAGGTGGACGTGGGCTCTGCGTCATCGAGTGTGCTGTCGGTGTCGAAGCTCCGGGTGGGCCAGGAGGCGTACCACTTGTCGGGCGTGGCCCAGTCGCTCGACGCGTACTACACGGGCTCTGGCGAGGCGGCCGGCGTGTGGGTCGGAGGCTCGGCCGCTCGGCTCGGCCTTCATGGTGAGGTCGACCCGGACGACCTGCGCGCAGTGCTGGCTGGTCTGGCCCCCGGCACCGGTGGGCTGACGCCCAACGGCGAGACGCAGCAGCCGTCCGCAAGGCGCGTACCCGGGTTCGATCTGACATTCAAGGCGCCGAAGTCCGCGTCGGTGCTCTACGCCGTGAGCGACGACCCACGGGTGCAGGGTGCGGTGATCGACGCGGGCGAAGCTGCGATGCGCGCTGCGGTCGGCTGGATGGAGGAACACACGGTGCGGGTGCGCCGGGGGTCGAACAACCGGGCGTTCCTCGCTGCTCACCCCGACCTACCGGCGGCGCGCGAGGTGACCACGAACGGCGTGATTGCATCCGGCTTCCGGCACCGAACCTCTCGGGCAGGTGACCCGTTGCTGCACTGGCACGTGCTCGTCGCGAACTTGGCACAGGGTGTCGACGGGCGGTGGTCGTCGGTCGTTCATCCGAACCTCTACCGCCACGCCAAGGCGGCTGGCGAGGTGTTCCAGGCGGTGTTCCGGGCGGAGTTGTCCGCCTCGCTCGGTGTCGAGTGGCGCCCAGGTCGCCATGTGCCCGAGATCGCCGGGATCCCGCAGGCGCTCATCGACGGGTTCTCGAAGCGGTCACACCAGATCGAGGACTGGCTCGCCGCCACCGGAACGCCGGATACACCCGAGGGTCGGCAGCAAGCCGTACTCGCGACCCGACGCCGCAAGCCTGAGGTGGAGCATGGCCGCTTCGACGACGACTGGAAGACCGAGGCGATCGCCGCAGGATGGGGACCCGACGCGGCCGAGGCGCTCGTGGCCTGGTACGCCGGTCGACAGGGACCGGGTGAGCACGAGGTGCCGTGGCGGGCCGCCGACGTCGTGTTCGACGAGGACGGGGCGCCGATGCACGTCGAGCGGGTCGTCGACGCCGAAGAGTGGGTCGCCGGCCTTCTCCGAACCCTGACCGCCGCCGACACGACGTTCAGTCTGAGCGACCTCCACGAAGCGATCGCCGCTTCGCAGGGAGCGGGCGCCACCGTCGAAACGATCGAGCGGATAGCTCACACCGTGCTCGCCTCACCGCACACGATCCCGGTCGGCGAAGCCACCTGGACGAGCCGGGAGGTACTCGACATCGAGGAACGATTCATCGCCTCCCTCGACCACACAGCCACCCCACTCGAGAAGCCCGCATCGAACCCCATGCTCGGCGTTGATCAGGCAGAAGCTGTCGACACCTTGGTGAGCACCGGCTCGGCAGTCTCGGTACTGATCGGGCCAGCAGGTACCGGCAAGACCTTCACCGTCGCTGCCATCGCAGATGCCTACAGGGCCGGCGGATACCACGTCCTCGGCGCGGCACCATCGGCCCGAGCAGCGCTCGAACTCGATGCCGTCGGGCTCTCGTCGCGCACCCTGCACCGCCTGCTCGACGACTGGCGCACCGGCCTCGAACACCCCACGGCTGGCAGCCTGCTGGTGATCGACGAAGCCGGCATGGCCGACCTCCGCACCCTCGAGGCCACCGTCACCGCCCAGACCGCGGTCGGTGGCCGGGTCCTCCTCGTCGGCGACCACCACCAACTCCCCGAGGTCGGCGCCGGCGGCGGCTTCGCCTGGGCAGCCGATCACGCCGTCTGCGTCACCGAGCTGAGCGTGAACCGACGACAACAGCAGGAGTGGGAGCAGGACGCCCTCCGCCACCTCCGCGACGGCGACGTCACCACCGCCGTCGATGCCTACCTCGCTCACGAACGGGTGCAGGTCGCCAGCGACGCTCAGTCGATGATCGACACAGCGGTCGACGGCTGGTTCGCCGCACGAGAACGGGGCGAACGGGTCGTGCTCCTGGCGGGGACCACGGCGACGGTCGACTCCCTCAACGACGCGATCGCACGGCACCTTCACGCCACCGGTGAGCTCACCGGTGCCTCCGTGAGCTACGCCGGGCGCGAGTTCCGGCTGGGTGAACGAGTGGTCATCCGACGCAACGGGACCGAGCACAGCCTCGACGGCACGCCCATCACGATCGCCAATGGCCAGGCCGGCACCGTCCAGTCGCTCACTAGCGAAGGTCTCGCCATCGCGCTCGACAGCGGCCCCACCGTCGTCCTCACCGAGCGCTACCTCAAGCGCGGCGGGCACGTCGATCACGGCTGGGCCCTCACCACCCATCGGGCACAAGGCGGCACCTGGGACACCGCCATCGCCGTCGGTGTCGACGGCCTCTACCGGGAAGGCGCCTACGTGCAACTGTCTCGCGGTGCAGGCCACAACACCCTCGTCGTCACCGACACCGAGATCGCCGACCTGCACCGTTCGGCCGGAGCCGAACTTGCCCGCCACGACTCGGCCCTCCCGCTGCCCGGCGAGCAACCCGGTGACGTTCGCGATGAGCTCATCGACCGACTCAGTCGCTCCGCCTCCAAGCGACTCGCCCATCACGACCAGCAGGACCTAGCGGCAGTCGACCACCTCGCACGCACCCTCGGAGTGCCGACGCTCGAGCGGCTCCTGGAGAGTGCGCGCCACGCAGAACGCGTCGCCGATGCGGTGTGCAACGAGCACGGCCCCGATCTCGTCGCCCTCGCCGAACGCATCACGGAGGTCGCCACACACGTCGCACTCGGGATACGGGTGTCGCCAATCGACCGCCACAACGTGGGCACGGTGATCGGGCTCGACGATGCCCGATCGACCATCACCGTGCACTTCGTCTCCGACAGCGGCCGAGAGGCAACCCGGACCTTCGGTCTGGACGAACTCCGCCTCCTCGACACCACCGCCCTTCGACAGCTGCCCGACCACGCCCGCCTGATCATCAACCACCTCACCGAGCGGGCCGACCGCTGGTCGTCCACTCTGCAGGCGCTGGGAGTGGAGCCGGGAGACGCCGACCGATATCAGCGGGCCATCACGCATGCCGTCGACGCTGCGACACATCGCCTCCTGGCCGACCCGCCCGAATGGCTCATCACCGCCATAGGCGACCGACCTGCCGACGTCGCCGGCGTCGTCACCTACGACGACACCGTCCGAACGATCGCAGAGCGACTCCTTCGCACCGGCCGCGAGACGCTCGGCGATCGCGACGTCGACGACCACGACGGGTTGATTGAACGCATCGGAGTGGTTCGAGCGTGGCTCGAGAACTCGGACCGACTGACATCCCAGACGATCATCACCCGTGCTCCCGAAGAACTCCACGCCCGCCTCGGAGAACTCGACACGATCCTCGCGAGCGCTCCGCCCGACGTCCATCACTTCATCGACCAACTCCTCGCCGGGCAACTGTCGATGGACGACACCGACACGCTTTTGGCCGACCTCGTCGAACGCCACGGTGACCGTGCCCAGTGGATCGTCGAACACTGGCCCCACGTAGTTGAACACCACGAGATTGCTGAAGCACTCGCCGCTGCCGCGTCCGCCGCGCGCTTGCCCGGTACCTCGGCCGAGTATTGGGCGGTCCAGGATCCCATCGACCTATGACGTGCGACGTATCGTGGCGAATGCGCTACCTCGACTATCCGGGGCAGGGCCGACCTGCGGGCCTAACCGAGTCACTTGAAGAACTCCTCGTCCTCACGCTCGGGGCAATCGAGTCAGTGAACGTCGAGCGGTGGGCCCTCAGCTTTGGGGCGCTCGACGGTCCCATCCTTCCGGGGAAGCTGCGCACAGCTGCATACGAGACTGACGTGGTCGGAGCGGTTCACCGGTTGGGGCAGCGCTACTGGGAACGGCGAGGCGAGGCTGCAATGTGGGAACGGCCGTTCCCGACGGGAAAGAAGGGGCGACCGCCTGCCGTCGACATCGCGCTGTTCAGCGCTACCGCCGAGCGAGAGACGAGGGTGGAGTTTGGCGAATACAGCCGGTCGAAGCTCCGTGAAGACGCATCGAAGCTCAGTGAACTCGTAGGCCAGACTCATGACGTCTACCCCAACGTCGAGTCCTACGTCGTCCTATGGAGCGAGTCGGAAGCACGAATGACCAAGGAGCGGCGTCGCAGCTTGGTCCGCGAGTACTCGGCTGCTGCTGGCAAAATCGCCCACCCGAAGGTAGAGCTGCTGAGCGTCACGGGAGCCGACCTGTTCACCGCAGCGCGCGGGCATCACCGCTGGTTTGCTATTGCGCTCTTCCGGATCAGCTAGCTAGGTACAGCGCTGCTGGCGAGTCGGCGCTTACACCACACCGGCGTGGCGTTCGTCCGAACGACAGGGGTCTGAACGTCAGCGCTGGAGCGCAAAGCGGTAGCCATCGTTCAAGTCGTCTGCGGTCCGTGCCAGCCATGCGGACAGCGCGGCGGTCAACACGTCTCCGAGACCGTCAGCTCGGCCCGCGATCGCTGGGGCGGTCATGCCCAGCAGTCGCTCGACGGCGGTCCGCAGCGGGTCCGGGTCGTCCCACGAACTGGCCGGTTGGTCGTCGGACTGAACATCGAGGAGAGCCGTACACCAGTCATCGATCGCTTCACAGAGTGCGTCCCAGACGGTGTATCCGGGTCGAGTGATGGCGGCGAGGTACTCCGTCGCTGCGACGGTCTGGGACCACACTTCGGCGTGGTCGATCGGATCGTGGGGTGTCACCAGTCGACTCCTGCTTCGGCGAGTTCCGTGGAACGAGCTGCGCTGATCGGGACCACGTCGGCGCGCTGAGGGTCACGCCCGCCGGCCACGGGGGTGGGTACGAGCACTTGTGCTGTGATGTCCTCGACGAGGTCGACGTCGTGCTCGCACCGCTCAGCGACGACGTCAACAACGGTCGCGGCCGAGTGCCCGGCGGCAACCAGCGCGTGGCCAGTTTCGAGCGGGTCGAGTCCGTAGCGCTCGCTGATGGCCGCGAGATCCTCGGGCTGCGCACGCCGGGCGTAGGCGAAGGCGTCGGTAGGTTGGTCGACGATCGATACGACCGCTGCGGCGGCCGACGCCGGCGTCGGTGCGTGTGCGACGAGGTGTGCGACGCTCTCGGCGTGGCTGTAGCCCGCGTCCAGAAGCGCGGCGGCCGCCGTGGTCCAAGTCGACTCGCGGGCATCGAGCGACCGGAGGGTCTCGCGGGGCGCAGCGGCGAGCAACTCGGTCGGGGTACATCCTGCGGCGCGGAGCTCGTCCACGGTGGCGCCAATCGCAGCTCCCGCGTCGAGGCGGTCCACACCCCAGCGATCGTGCAGGGCACGAACCGCTTCCCCGACGCCGATGCCCAGCGCTGGCACCAGCTCGGCGACCGTATCGGCCGAGAACTGCTCGGCGTGGAGCACCTCGAGCATCGTGGCGGGCGCGAGCACACCCGTGGCGTGCATCGTCTCCACGAGCACCCCCGGATCAGTGGTCGTTGCGAGGAGATGACGGTCGTGGTCCGCAAGGCGATGACCGACGGTCTGCACGAGCACCGCCCGGGTCCACGCTTCCGGCGAGGCCGCAAGATCTGCGACCAGCCGGTTGGCCCGATCTGGCGTGTACCGGGCCAACTCGCGAAGAGCATCTCGCCCGAGCGACTCTGCGGCCTCGCGGGCTGCGTCTCGCGTCGGGGCGAGCGGACCTTGACGGAGAGCGCCGTCGACGGTGGCCCATGTCTCCCACCTCCCGCCGGGACCGGGAGCGATGACCGCCTGGACCCGCTCGTCGAGCACCCGTCGCTCGGTGCGATCGTCGCGCCCGTTCGCCATCGGCAGCCAGCTCCAGCCTCCGGTCACGACCTTGGCGGGGATGGGTGACTCGATGGTCGCTGCGATCTCGGGGTACCGGTCGGCGAGGGCGTTTCGAGCAGCGTCCTTCGCCTCGGTGACCGTGTCCGCGAGGCCCTCCGCGAGGAGCCCCTGGTGGGATCCGCGCCCGACCGTCTCCATCCGCCACAGGGCTCCGCCCTTCGCCTCGTAGACGGCGAGGTACGACCGATCAGTCACCTTGAGGAAGGCACCAACCCCGGCGGCCCCCGCGACCCCTCGGGCCAACCATTCGACTCGCGTGTACGGCCCGGCCTCGACCCACACTCCAACGGGCAGGCCGCGCAGGTCGGCCGGCGCGAGGTAGTTGCGACGACCGGCGGTCACAGTTCGGTCGTCCACCAGGTCGTGCCGCGGCAGCGGCGAGCCGGCGAGGTCGACGCCGAGCGCGTGTGACACGCCGGCCAACAAGACGCCGGCCGCCTGGCGCACCTCGACGAGGCGCTGCCATCGCTCGCGTGCCTGGAAGCCTTGCGGATCGAATCCCGGCATCGGTCCGGCGTCCAGCCCTACCCGCACCGCAACCAGCCAGCCCGCCTGCGCCGCGAGTTCGGGCGTCAGCGGCGTACGGCCCGATCCGAAGCCCACACGCGTCGCCAGCCCCGCCAGCTGGACCACTGGATCGTCGACCTTGCGAGGCGTACGGCCGAGTACCCGACCTGATGCGACGCGAACAACCTCCGTCCATTCACGATCTGCCAGCCGTGGGACGGCCGCCGGGGTCAAGGTTCCGGGTGCCGGACCGCGGGCCAGCTGCTCGGCGGCGAACACCGGCTCCCATCGGTGGCCGCCGGCGATGGCATGGGATCGTGCCAGCAGCCGTGACCGATCCGACTCCACCGCACCGGCGTCCATCACGGGAACGCGCACCGGCAGGCCATGCTCACCCGTCCTCACAGCGCAGCCGCGCCCGGGTTCGGCCGACGGCACACGCGCCCAGGTAACCGCTCCAGCGACCGGCGTCGCGACTCCGTACGACGCGAGGAGCACCTGGTTGCGCGCCGAGTAGTCCGCCCACTGGCCACAGCGCTCAAGAACCGACCCCCAGGCCTCCGGCGTCGCCAGCCGCTGGCGGGACCACAAGTCCAGGTGCCGCAGCATCGGTCGAGGATCGCCTTCGTCGAAGCTGTACGGGGTTGCGACCACCACCATGGCGCCGACGGTGACGGTGTGAGCTCACAGGATCCTTCACACCGCCATGTCGGTGCGACAATCACTCCATGGCAGAAGCCCCCTGGACCCCGACGGCCATCCCGGAAAGCATCAGTGAGAAGGCACGCAGGCTCGTTCACCTCGCGCAGCAGGTACCGCCGGGCCATTGGGTCACCTACGACGACCTGGCCGAGGCGGCGGGAAGCAGCCCCCGAGGAGTGGCCAGCGCTCTGTCGTTTCTTCCTCCGGGGACGCCGATCGAGCAGTGGCCGGTGCCGTGGCATCGCATTCGGCTCAAGAACGGTCACCTCAAGGAGCGGCTCAAGGGGGAACAGATTCGGCCCGATCACGCGCTGAACCTGCTGTACCTCGCCGAGGGCGGCCGCCTCATCGGCGGTGCAGCCGCGCCCGGACGCCACTTCAATCTCGCAGCCGAAGCGAGAGCCGGGCGGATCATCCTGGCCTGAGGTCCTGAATCAAGACGCTACGAGATCTCAGATGTCCAGGAGCTCGAGATCGGGCGAAACGTGCCGACGGAGGACTCGGCGCGCGTAGTGCCATTGGTTCCGCTGGGTCGCCGATCGGTCCTCAGCAGCCGAGAGCGCAACGGCAGTGTCCCAGGCACGAGGCAGGGAGCCGTTCCCGAGGTACCGCTGCCGTTCGATGGCTTCGCGGAACTGCGCGACGGCAACGTGCGTCACGGCTATGTCCTCAGGGCTGCGATCCTGACTGGCGCAATCACCGGGGGCTGCGTCGAGTGGGAGTCGCTCCATCCAGGATCCCTTCAGCTCGGCGGTGCGCACCCGCCCCCACGCTCGGTCGGACATCACATTCGCCAGCCTCCGGCCAGCCTGCCTAGGAAGGTCGCCACTCCAGGCCTCCGCCAGAACGACCGCCAACTCCCCTGCGAGTGCGTCCACCCGCTGACTCGACCCTCCGCACCTCCCGGCGCGGAGGCGAAGCAGTGAGGCCAGGACGACGACGGACGCCGCCGGATCGCCAGGACCACGATCGATGAGCGCACTGAGAAGGCGGTCCGAACGCCCGTCGCAGTCCCGAATCGCCGAGATCAGCTGCTCGACCGTCTCAACGCCGGCGAACCGTTCATCGTTCCGCCACGCCGAAGGGATCGGTCGAGCGATCGTTCGTGTCGCCGCCGACTCCAGAGCCATCACTATGTCCATGACGGCGACGCTGAACGTGTGAGCTCATCTGGAAGCCCACTCCTCGGTCACGCCGTGCAGATATCAGCGAGCGAGGCGATCCTCCTCCGACTGGTCGATGAAGCAAGCCGAGTCGGGTGGGCAGCTCATGGACTTGACCGTCCTGCGGAACTTGCCCGGCACGCAATCCGAGAGAATCGTCGCGCACCCCACTGCCATGATGCACTCCGATGAACCCGTTCGACGCGTGCTGGGATCGGCTGGACCGAATCGGCACCCATCGCGTCGCGTTGGCACGCATATGGAACGAGTTCATCGAAGGCCACCCCTTCGACTTCGATCTGGTACACCACGGCGACGGCGTGCACGTCCTGGAGGTGCACCAACTTGAGCCCATGCCACCGTCGTTCTCACTGGAGTTCGGGGAGTGGCTTTACAACGCTCGCACATTGCTGGACTACATCGTGTGGGCGACCGCTGCCTACGTCACTGGTCAGCTCCCTCCACCCGACGAGGACATCCTGCAGTACCCCGTATACGAATCGCTCGGCGCGTGGAAGGCGAACGAGTATCGGCTCAAGCATCTCGCCGAGCACCATCGTCAGATGCTGCTGCACATGCAGCCCTTCAACAGCGACCTCGACGCGAACTACCTCGGTGCGGTCAACCGGCTGGCCCGAGTCGACCGGCACCGCCGCCTACTCACGGGCACCGCCTACCTGGCCGAGATCGAACCGGTCACCCAGGTGCCACACGGCCGCGAGGTCGCGCTGCAGTGGGGCCAGCGCCTTCTCGTCAACGGCTTCGCGCAGGTCGCCCGGATTACGGTGACTCCCTGGTCTGACGACACCGAGGTCATCGTCAATCCGCTCATCGGCATTGACCCGGACGGTGCCGAGTGGGCGGACTCCCCGTTCTGGCGTCGGATGCCCTTCAGCGAACGACTCAGACTGATCGAAGTCTTCCTATCGGCGGAGATCGCTGTCTACGAGTACGACTGCACCGGTTCGAGCCGCAAGTCGGAAGCGCTCACCGACACATACCGGACCGAATGCGATCGTCGCGGACCGCTTCCTTCTCCCACAGCAGCCCCACCAGTCGAGGTCATCTGGGGACCTGTCGCGGCCGGACGGCAGAGCACACGCGATCGCTTCCTCGGCAAGGACTTTCCGACTGGGTCATCTCCGATTCGATAAGTCAGTTGCGACGCTGGAGACATGTAGGTGTACAGCGGATGCCGCCATTGCCGTCGAGGCGACCCTGACCTGCCGCGATCGATCGCCCGCACAGGCTGCAGCGGCCGGCTGGCGTGGGCGGACGCGACTTGACGATCCGCTTCGGCGGCGGGTCCGGATGCACCCGCCCGCCGTGCTGTTCGTGCGAGTCCGGCCGGTTGGGCTTGGGCAACTGCAGCAGCGCCGTCGCAAGCGTGCCGGGATCGAGCGGCGGACCGTCGTCGCCGCCGGGGGTGTCGCTCAGCGGGCAGGTGCTGATGCCATCGGGAGCTACGGCATGGCCCTCGTCTGAGGTGAGGACGAGCGACGACAGGGCGGGCTCGTTCCACCATCGCACGGCATCGAGGTGGGCAGGCGGCAGGGTGCCGTGGATCAGGACGGCCTCGCCCGGGAACATCTGGCGCAGCGTGTTGGCGGGTGCAAACTCCTCCCGCTGCAGCGTCTGGGCGAGCGATCTGCGCCCGCCGTTGCGGCCGCCACCGAGCAGCGTCGGCACGTCGTGGCTGCTGGTCCATCGCTCGACGTGTTCGTGGCCGAGGAGACCCGAGAGGTACCGGACCGTGGCGAGGTCGTCGATGCCGGCGAAGAAGCACTTGGTTCGGTGCCCGGAGAGCACGGCGTCGGCGAGCGCCCCGTAGCGGTGCTGGATCTGCGAGAGAGACTGCCAGCACGTTACGAAGAACGCACCGAGGGCTGCGATGGTCGACACCTCGGCGGGCAGCCAACCGAGTTCGAGCTGGCCAGCCTCGTCGATCACGACGAGCAGTGGCTTGGCGAGTCGTGTGCCGGCGATGTCTGCCGCGTGGATCTGGTCCTTCAGATCGGCGAGCAGTCCGCCGAGCACGGGCGACAGTCGTTCGAACTCGGGCTGCGATGCCGTCAAGTACAGCGTGTTGCACGACGTCGTCCCACGGGCGACGAGCCAATCGAGGTCGATGGGGCGCGGCCGGAACGGATAGTGGTCGGCGGCGTCGTAGGTCGGTCGGGTCGAGTCGGATGCCGAGTGGGCGACCGACGGTTCCAGCCAAGGGTCGACCGCCAAGGCGGCGGTTGCGTAGACGCTGGAGCGGATCTTGTGGTCCTCCCGTGCGAGACCGGTGAACGTGGTGGAGGCGTGGCGTGCCAGGAGTTGGACCTCGAGCGGTCGGCGCGGGTCAAGGCCGGCGCGGATCAGCTCGTTGATCGCCGGGTCGGCGGCGCCGGCCATGGCGGTGATCCACGCAGCGAGTTGCTCCATCGACACCGGTCGTCGGTGCTTGCCATCCGCGGCCGGCAGAAGGCGTGAGAGCCCTGCGACGGCGAGGAACGAGCCGAGCAGCTTCTCGCCGTGCTTGGACCAGTAGTCGGCGTTGTTGACGCCGGACTTCGGGATGGCCTGGGCAAGAGCACGGCCGGTACGCAGTGCGCCGGTGGAGGTGGTGACGGCGTGGAGCGGTGACCACCGCGCGGTCGGCAGCGTTGTCGCCGCACCGGGGTCGAACACGGCGACCTCACCCTTCGCTGCGCGGGCGCTTGCGGTGCTGTCGAACAGGTCTCGTTTGACCGAGACGGCGACGACTGGGCCGTCCCAGAGGGCGATCGCGCTGGCAGCGAGCGCTGTCTTGCCTGATCCCGTGGGACCGATCAGCGCGACAGAGCCGCGATTGCCTTGCCGGCGTGAGGCCCGCCCGCGAAGAGGGTGGCGTTCGCGGTCCTCGGTGGCGAGGACCACCTTGCTGCCGGCGAGTCGGCCGAGCAGCATCCGTCCTGCTGGCGGGTCGACCGTGTCGATCCTCAGAGGGGCGAGCTCCCGTGCCGTAGCTTCTCGGGCTTCGACGTCTTGACCGAATCGACGTCGGCTCGACCTGTCCGGATCGAGTCGCCGCCACAGCAGCACCAGCGCTGCGGCGACTGCCGCCGTGCCGGCAAGTGCCACCACCGTGCACGTCCAGTACCACCACGACGGAGGGAACTCGGTGGAGTTGGCGTCCCACGCGGCCGCTGGGTTGGCGCCGGCGCCAAGTCGCCACGCGGCGCGCAACCACACGTCGAGCCCACCTCGAACCTGTGCGCCGGCGAGGCGCGCCCCGCCGTAGACGGCAAGCCCGATGCCGATGACTGCGGCGCCGACTGCAACGAGCACGCCGTCGGCGCCCGTCATCGTCGGACGTGACCGGCTCACCGTGCGACCACCTGTGCTGTGACGACGGCGAGCGCGGCTGCGAGCAGGATCGGGGCGAAAGGGACGCCGCCGCGTCGAACCATCCCGCCGACCGCGGCGGCGACGGCTGCAACGACCGTCGCTGCGATCGCGGCGGACACACCGAACGACCAACCAACTGCTCCGCACACGACGGTGGCGAGGCGCACGTCGCCGAAGCCGAGACCCGTTGGGTCGAGAAGGTGGACGACGAGGAAGGCCACCCCGACCAACAACGCGCCGACGGCCGCACCGGCCACAGGGCGGTCCTGCACGACGCGAGCGATGATGACCGACACACTCACGCCGACCGCAGCCGTGTGCACGACAGGCGTCGGGATGCGTCGTTCACGGAGATCGACCGGCACCGTCGTGGCGGCCAAGCCGGCGAGCACGACGGCGGTCGCTGCCTCGATCGCTCCCACAGCTGCGAATGCGATGGCCGGCACCATCGCTACGGCGGCCATGACGGCGAGGCGTCGGTCGTTCACGAGGGTTCACGCGCCGTCGCCGTGCGTGCACGGATCAGGGTCCGTCATCGTCGCCAGAAGCTGGCTGCAGCGGACTTCGTCGACAAGTGGTCGGGCGGTCGCCGCGGCGCTCGACGCGTCAGGGTATGGGCCGACGACGATGGCCGCGAGCGGTGTGAGATCGGACAGCCATCCGAACCATCGTGCGGTCGTGTTCGCGATGGGATGCTCGTCCTGCCCGAGGCCGACGATGCCGAACTCGATGACGTCGCCGAGAACGAGCGTCGCGGGCAGTTGCCAGCCTCGGTCGCCGTGAGACCACTCGAGTGCTGCCCAGCCGTCGCATCGGGACGGATCGGGCCAGACGATCGCCGCCCATCGCCACGGTGCGCCGGCGTCGGGGAGCGGCAGGTCGGGCTGATCGATGAGCTCGCCGCCCGCGTGGCGGAGGACGTGCTCGACCGGAGTGAACCGGTCGATCGGATGTGAGATGTGACGGTGCATGGTGTCCCCGGTGATGGTGGGGGTGTGGAGCGCGTTGTGGTCGCTGCTCGAACCGTCAACTCGAAGTCTACGGCTCACGGTTCGACCCCAGCCGCGACGTCGGCGTACGGGTGCGGGGCGACATCGACCGTTGACGTGGTGAGGTGGCAGTCAAGGTCGAGCGCCCAGTTCGGGTCGGTGAGAGCCCACGCGTTGAGGTCGAGCCCGTCGGGTGGGGTCACGGTGATCGGCTCGACGCCCGCCCGGTCGAGGAGATCGGCAAGCACCGACGTAGCGTGCCTGCCGGCAGGATCGGGATCGCAGACAATGGCGATGCCGATCTGGTGCGCGTCGGCGAGGTTCGCGAGACGGGCGGCCACTGCGTCGTCGGGTGTCTGCGCGCCGAGCAGGGCGGCGGTGCGGTAACCGGCTTGTGCCGCGATGAGCGCGTCAGGCAGTCCCTCACACACCAGCAGCATCTCGCCCCGCTCCCCGCGCACCAACGGATGAGCGAGGCGTGGGTGCGGCGCGATGCTCGCCGATGGGTTGTCGTACTTGCGGCCAGCGATGTCGGGGTTGAGGTAGCGCGCCTGGACGTACGTGAGGTGCCCGGCAGGATCAAGTGCTGGGAGCACGGCGGCTGGCGAGGTGCCGTAGGGCAGGCCGCGTGCTCGGCGCATCACGGTGCGACCGGGGTCTGCGCCAAGCCGGTTCTCGCGGATCGTGTCCGAGTCGAAGCCGCGTGCGGCGAGCCACTCGCGCACGGGCTGGCCCGTGCTCGTCTGGAGGATGCGCTGGCAGGCAGTAACGTACTGCTCGACGAGCGGGCTCGGAACGACGGCAGGCGCATGCGACGGCTGCCGGGGGCGGATCGGCGGGACCGGTCGGTCGGGGATCATGCCGGCTCGTGACGCGAGCCAGTCGACGGCCTCGCCGCGATCGCGCCCCGTCGTGAGCATCACGAGATCGACGGCGTCTCCCCGATGGTCGCCTGACCAGCACCGCCACCGCTCATGCCCGTGCCGGTCGCGGTGCATCGTCACCGAGGCTCGGTGGTCGTCGTGGTCCGGTGCCGGGCAGTGCCAGCGCCGCCCGGGTCCTGCACGGAACGCTGCGGGTTGCGCGAGTTCGTCGAGGAGCGCGCCGAGGTCGGAACGGTCGAGCACGTCGGCGATGTGCCAGCGGGGATGCGGTTCACGCGGCATCGCCAACCCCAGGGGCGCGCATCCGTTCGTCGGTATCGAACAGGCGACGCTCGTTGTCGGTGAGCACCGTGTGGACGACCGCAGCACGCGTGGTGCCGAGCTGCCAGAGCGCTCGACCGCGCACGAGTTGACCCAGCCAGTCGCGCTGTCGTTCGGTCAGATCGAAGAGATCGGCTGCTGCGGCGACTTGCTCGGGCGGTTGCCTGAACAGCACTCGTGTCTGGATGTCGGACAGGAGGCCGGCGGCGATCTTCGCGGCGGTCGTGCCGTCGTCAGCTTGCGCAGTGAGGTCGGCGGGTCGGTGGCAGACGAGAACGGTCGCCACCCCGTAGGTGCGTGAGAGCTTGAGGGAGGCTTGGAACCAGGCGGCGCCGTGTCGGATCGCCGCCCATGCCTCGTCGATGACCTGCACCGCGGGGCGGCGCTGCGCTCGCAACGCAGTCGAGAGCCAGTGGGTGGCTGCGACCATCACGAGCGGCAAGGCATCGGGCTGGTGGTGGACGGCCGACAGGTCGAGGACGACACCGGGGCCGCCGGTCCAATCCACACGGACGTTGGTCGGCTGGTCGAACATGCCGCGCAGCGTGCGAGCGCACAGCTTGTCGAGCGCGAAGCTCACGGGAGCGGTGGCCCGGGCGAGCTCGAGCGGCGAGTGCCGCGACAGACGAACGAGTTCGTCGGGCGGATCGAGCACCCCGGCCGCGAGATCGGGCAGGGTGAACGCGGTGCGTTCCTGGCACGCTCGCTCGACGGCCCATCCCAGCACGGCATCCTCGAGCGGGTTCAGCGGTCGACCGAGCGCTCCGGCAACGAGCCCGCTCGCGAGCGTCTGCCGGGCGAGCACCCCATCGTCGGTGAGGCCGCCTGGATCGTCCATCGGATTGAGGTGCTGGCTGCCGCCGGGGTGAAGCTTCACCACCGACAACCCGAGGTCGCCGGCCAGCGGTGCGTACTCACCCTTCGGATCGATGACGGCGAGGAAGCGATCGGCCCCGTAGACGGCGACGAGTCGGCGGAGGAACGCCTTCACGGTGGCCGACTTCCCGAAGCCGACCGAGCCCATCACGATCATGTTGGGGTTCGTCAGCACCCCGGACTGGTAGAGCTCGAACGGGTCGAAGAAGAAGCCGGCGAATCCGCCGGTGACGTTCGAACCGATCAGGGGTCCTCGATCGCCGACGCCGGCGTCGACCTGGAACGGGTAGACGGAGCCGAGATGCGCAGTCGTCGACCGCGCCCAGTCGACGGGCACGCCAGGGCGTCGCCACCCGCCGGGCGGACGCTCGTCGGGAGTCCGACGCTGACGGGACTCGCCTTGCGATCGGGTGCGCTCGCGTCGGACCGCCTGTGAGGGTGTCTGACGACCGTCCCGTGTCACGACAACACTCCCGCTCTCACGTTGCGGCCGAGGGGCAACGAGCACACCCAGCCTTCAGCCTGCCGTGCGGCGAGCAGCCGTACGTCGAGCAGAGACTGCGCCGCAGCCTGCTCAACACGGGCCGTTGCGTCGTCGAGTTGGTCCGCATCCGGCGCGGTGACGGTGATGAACGCAGCGTGGCGGAACTCGGGGTGTCCGGCGGCCAGCTCCTGCTCCCGAGCTTCGACGTCGTGGTGCCGCCGACGTTCACGAGCGGTGAGCCGGAATCCGTGCCGCTCCTTCTGCCCGTGGTCGGCCTCCAGCGCGGTGAGCTCGCGGTTGGCCGCAGCAGCCGCGTCGCGCAGTGGCACCGGCTCGAGCACGACCGTCACCGACAGCGTCGCATCGGCCTGGGACAGCAGCGGCGACAACCAGTCCGCGGCGACGGGCAGCATGGGCCACGCGGCAACGCGGAGCGTGCGGTGCACCGACCCGTCGACCCAGGCACGACCCCACTCCGCCCGAAGGGCGAGTGGGCCCCACTCGATCGCGCCCTTGCCAGCGGCTGCGGCCAGCGAGCGTCGGAGACCGTCAACCTGGGCGAGGCGTGCGGGATCTGACCGAGCACGTACGCCCGTGGCGATCTCGATCCCCGACCACGGCCCCGAGGTGCGGACGCCAGCAGCTTCGAGCCGCGCGGCCAGGAGCCGCACCTCGTCGATGGCGACCTCGACCCCTGCTGCCACCGCCGCCTGACGACGCCGCCGAACCCGGCGCTGATCGACCGTCACCGTGAGAAGGATCTCGTGACCGATCGTGGCGGGCGCCTGGACAGCGAGCAGTTCGTCGTAGTCCTTCGCAGCGCTCGAGCCCGTCAGTCGTGCGGGCTGTTCGTCGAGGAACCGGAGATGACCGCCGAGGCCGACAGGACGAGTCCACTGCTGCCAGGTGAGGCGACACACCGGGCATCGCTCTCGTGCCAGCGGTGCGAGCGCACCCGCCCAGCCGGCAACGAGCGCGTCCTGCTCGGCCAATGACGAGACGGCGAAGCCCGACGCCCAGATGGGCACGACGACGGACACCGTGCCGGCCCGCCGATCGCGCACGACACCGGCGGTCGTCGGCATTCCGTCCCACACCGCTTCGACGTCGAGGAGTTCGAGGCCGACGAGCGCCTCGGGCAGGTCGTCGTCATAACCCGGACCGCCGGCCAGCAGCGAGCGTCGAACCCAAGTGGCACGCCTCAGGCGGTGCGCCATCGCAAGTCGAGCGCCGGGGATGGCTACGTCGTACAGCGGCGCACCGCGCAGCCGACCGAACGACACGAGCGCCCCGACGAACGGGCCGACGATCGCCAGCCACGGAACGCCGGCCATCAAGGCGAGGGTCAGCCACACGCACCCGGCGACGAGCGGCGCCGCTTGCCGCATGCTGAGACCCAGAAGGACGCCGGCCTTGCCGGCACCGCCGAAGCGGTAACGGGCCGAAGGCGAAGTCGACGTGCTCACGTCGCCGCCTCCTGCTCGCCGTCCGCGCTCCGATCACGCCCACCGGGGCCGGCTTCACTCGCCGCCATCGGCGGTCGATGACTCGGTCTCGGCTGCGGCACCGTCGCTGTCGCGCGGCTGCTCGCCGCTGAGGGTGTCGAGCCGCCACCAGACGACGATGCCGACCCGCCCGAGGTAGCGCTCGTGCTGGCAGCCGCCGCCGCGCCGCCGCTCGTTCCACTCACCGCGCTGAGACCGCCTGGCATCGATCGGGTCGCGGCGGACGCGCCGAGCGACTTCGCCAACATCGCAGTCTGCGCCGTGGTCATCGCGGCCCTGCCCCAACCGCCGACGATCCCGTTCGAGACCGTCGCGTGCTCGACGGTCGGCAACAAGCGGTAGACGACCCACGGGGACAGCCCCGCGATGGCGAAGCATGCGAACCCGGTGACGAGCGAGCCGAGAGCTGCTGCGCCATCGTCCCCGGCGGGCTGCGCCCCCGAGTTGGCGACGAGCTTGGCGCCGACCACGAGGGTCAGAGCGATCGCCGGCTTCGCAAGGACGAGCGCCACGGCGACCGAGACCAGCTTCCGGCCCGACCCCCGCAGCATCGGTGACACGCCCGCTGCCCAGACGATCGGTGAGAACCCGGCAACGAGGTACAGCAGGGCCGAGCGCATGAAGAGCACGACAGCGGTCACGAGGAGGCCAACCATCCCGAAGAGCAACGCCAGCGGCGCGATGAACGTCGATGCCATCGGACCGCCAGCGGTGACAGTCCCGGCAAGGCCGTCGAGCACGGTCAGGGTGTCGGCACGCCCGGCCTGCCACGTGACGTCGGCGATGACGTCGGCGCCGCGCAACAGCACGTCCATCACGGTCACCGTCAGGGCGGTGGCAACGATTGCCTTCGGGCCTTCCTTCAACGCATCGCCGATCAGCTCCGGCCGGCCGCCGAAGCCCGCCTGCACCGCAGACGCGAGCATCAGCGCGATGACGATCGCCACGGCGAGGGCCGACAGGGGCCGGAGCAACCCCGTCGTGAACCACGGCTCGGTGATGCGCGGCGTGGTTGCTACGTCGAGGACGCGCCAGACCCACTCCATCAGGAGCAGCAGTCCGTTCGCGAACCACGAGTAGATCCCTTGGATCACCTTGTCCCACGCCCAGCCGGTCACCGACGACACGGCCTCGCCGAAGAGGTCGAGCGGATTCGGGAACGGCCACATCACCGATCACCACCCTCGGTCGCGGGCGACCACGTCAGACGGCTGTCGACCTCATCTCGACTCGCAAGCTGACCCTCAGGTGGTAACGCCGGCGCAGGTCCTGCCGACGACGTCCAGCCGTCGATCAACCACCGACCATCCACCTCGACCATGTCGAGGCTGACGGTTCGCCATGCCTGGCGCGCCACCGAGGTGTCCGGCATCGAGATCACGAGCACCGACCAGACCTCGACCGCCACCTGGCGATCGCTCACCGCAGTGGCCGTCGCCGTGATGGGTGCTTCGATGACCTGAAGGTCGGTTGGATCGACGCCCGACGCGCCAAGCGCGACGACGAACTCGTTCACCTGCGTCGTGGTCGCGGATGCGAGGACAGGCGCGTACGACGGCGTCGCGATGCGCTCGATCATGTCGAATCGGGAGAACATCCCAGCACGAACCACCCGCCCGGTGGAGGCCACGGCCGCGATGGCCGCAGCCCGAGCACCTTCCACGTCAATGGCACCCCCGGTCGGGACGGGACGGGCGGACGTCGGGCCTCCGGCCGCCTGCGCCGCGGGCTCACGACCGCTGCCCCCCGTCACCCGCGACACGACCAGTCCGACCAACGCGACCGCCACCAAGCTGGCGACGGCAACTGCGAGGCGGCGCATCGTCAGCCGCCCGTCGCGTTGTAGAGCGTGGTCGCGATCGTCCACGCCAGTCCCGACAGGATCGCTGCGCCCATCCCGCCGAGCAGCCACTTCCGACCCGCCGACGACGCCGAGTAGTTCGACCCGAAGTGGCCGACACCGGTCGCGATCGCACCGATCAGCAACCCGGCCAGCGCCGCCGCGAGCCCGGCCCACTTCAGCCACCCCAGCACCTGGCCGACGAGCTCCGCGCCTGGAGCCGAGCCGTCCGCCGGTGGGTTCGGGATCGCCTGGGCAGAGGCCACCGAAGGCCACGCCAGCATCGGCACGATCGTCACCACGGTCGCCATCAGGCGATGGCTCCGGCACCTACGTCCGTCATCCATCACGACACCTCCACAGGTCGGTGGCCGATTCGATGCCGGCCCTCACCACGTGACGGACATCGCGGACGCCGTAGCGATGAACGATCCGGGTGGCGGGGTGTGCGTCAGGCGACATGAAGCTCCTCGCTGCGCTCGCCTCGACCGCCCTCGCCGTCACCCTCCTTCCCGTGGTCCTCGCCAGCGGCGACAGCCCGCCACCGGCGTTCGCCTGCGGGCTGAGCGGAGGGTCGATCGACACGATCCTCGGAACCATCCGGCACCTCGAATCGGGAGGCAACTACACCGCACGAGCGCGCGGCTCAACGGCGTCTGGCGCCTACCAGTTCCTCGACAGCACCTGGAATGGGTACGGCGGCTACGCGGCCGCGTGGCAAGCGCCACCTGCCGTCCAAGACGCCGCAGCGGCCGAGCACGTCAACGGCATCTTGGCCGCTCACGGCGGCGACGTGGCCAGCGTTCCGCTCGTCTGGTACATCGGCTACGTACCGCGCCCAGCGTCGCCGGACTGGGACAGCGTCCCGTACCCGTCGGCGGGCAACGTGCTCACGCCGCGCGAGTATCAAGCCCGCTGGCTTGCCGTCTACAGCGAGATCGCGGCCGAGGCGGGCGCAGAGCCGACATCGGTCTGCCCGCCCGCAGGCAGCGGTGAGGTAGTCACTGAGGGTTGGGCGCTACCCGGCCCCCGAGCACTGCTCGAGGCCACCTCCGACCAACTCAATAGCCCGCACCACGACTACCCGGCGTGGGACTGGATCGTGCCGACAGGCACCCCCGTGTACGCAATCCGGGGCGGCACCGTCACTCGGACAACACTGTGGAACCGCAACTGGTGGGAGGCCGGCTGCGGAACCACCGGCGGCGGCGACTGCACCACCTGCGGAATCGGCGTCACGATCACCGACACCGACGGCACGCGCTGGACCTACTGCCACGGCAGCGCCATCCACGTCACCAATGGCCAGCTTGTCGTGGCCGGCCAGCAGGTCCTCACGAGCGGCAACACCGGCCGCAGCGGAACCCCGCACGTACACATCGAGATCAACGCCGATGGTCAACAACGGTGCCCGCAAGTGCTGATCGATGCCTTGCTCCGAGGCCTGACTCTCCTCGCGCCCGAGTTGCCCGCTCGAGGCTGCTCGTTCTGACGTCTATCGGGTGCAACTCAGGCGACGCGACGCACCTTGATCGGGTCATCGAACCCTTCGACGATCATCGTCGCCGTCGAACCGCTGACGTTGATGGTGACCGCAGGGGCGTACCGATATCGATACCGGTAGCGGTAGCCCACCTGCTGCCAGATCTGTCCATTGCGCAGCTTGTACACCAGCTGGTCGCCGGTGCCGTTGAACTCTCCATCAATGCGTGACTTGATCGTCATGATGCTCCTCGCAGTGCCGAAGTGAGGATGGTCGCCCTCATGCCGAACATACCGAGGGGGTGTGACAGGGCCCCGGAGCGGGGTCGGAGTCGTGGATGGCCTCCGGGGTGCTCCGCTCAGCTGCGGCAACGCCGGGTCTGCGACGTCGGCGCGGCGAGCGCAGCAACCACAAAGCGACCGTCTGCTCCGGCAGCGCGATCACTGGACATTCCGGCCGACGGGGGTATCATCAAGCCCAATGACCGTCGAGGAAGACGAAGAGTAGCCGTCATCGCGCCCAGCGTGACTCCTTCAGGTGGTGCAGCGGACTCCCGGTCGGGAACATCCACTCCTCCGGAGGCGGACCGCCGTGAGCCGCGTTCAAGTTCACGAGGATCCGCCGCGCAAGCTTGAATGAGCGGCCCCAGAATCGCTCGCGCCTCGTGTCGGCCGCCTCGTCCAAAGGGTGGTCGCCGTACTTCACTGCGACGGTGATGCTCCGCGGCGACGCAGCCGCGATCGAGGCCCACCGGTCCTGGCAGTCCCGCAACTGCGACTCGGTGTAGGTCGCGTGGGGAGAGCGACATGCGAACTGGATCATCGCGTCGTCCTCACGCAGGAACACGAGGGTGCCGGCAAGCGTCGCTCGCTCGATCGCGGCGTCGGTCTCCGCAGCTAGATCGGGCGGAGGCGCGCCGAAGTGGTGAAGCACCCAGGACCGCTCGGACCGCGCCGACAGCAAACGTGGCAACATGCGACAGCGCTGCTCCAGTCGGTCCGCGGGTGAGGCACGAAGAGGCATCGCCATCTGAACGAGGTCGCGGGTGCCCATCAGCCCGTAGCCCAAGGCTTCGGCGACGACCGCAGCCACATCGTTCACCCACGAGTTGATCGTGGGGCTTACAAGGAGGATCGGGGCGGGGTCGAGATGAGGCCAGGCTGTCGCCAACGGGAGATGAGGCGTGCCGAACGTCGGGATCGACCACCGATGTCGCGCATGCGCGCCAACCGCGGCCGAGGCGACACCTGCCCACATCCTTCGCTCGACGTTGTCTCGGATCGGCACGGCTCCGACGTCCCGCAGCACATCACCCAAGTCGGCAAGGAGCGCTGCCTCGTCACGGTCCTCGCGGGCATGCTCCAGCGTCAACCGGTCTGCCACGTGAATCAGGATGTCACCGGCGCCCTCCCGAGCCGGCCACGCAGCAGCGGCCCAACCCTTTGCAGTCGCTGCCTGGACAACGAGCGCACTTCCACGGAGGCTCGCTAGGTCGCCAATACTGGCGCGGAGTCGTTCGTTGCTCGTACGCGCGTCCAGGAGACGAGACGCGAGCTCGGAGAGATCGCTCTCGATCAAGCCCAGCGCCTGCAGCATCTCGGCCGGTGGACGAGCCACGGCCTCAGCGAGGGGCGCGACAACATAAGGCGGGACGGGCACGATTGGGTCTCTGCTCCGCAGATACCGATGGATCGATGGGTAGTCAATGCCCGTTGCTTGGGCAAGATCGGTGAGTGACATGCCACGCTGGTCGAGCGCGGCCTCCATCACTCGTCGCCACAGGAGGCAGCGCTCCTTGTACCCGGACTCGAGCCGATTCCGGACGGTCATGCTGCAACCGTAGCTCGGGCGCTTTGCGCATTTTGCAAACTTCTTTCACTGTTGCTCACGCCTTGCGAATCGTACCCTGGGCGGGGGACCCCCGGTCACCGAGCAGCGAAGGAGCCACAACATGCCCAAGCACTCGATCAAGTCGAACACGTCGCTCCTCGCGATCCTCGTGCTCGTCCTCAGCACAGTTATCGGCGTCGTCGGGGCTGCATCCAGCCCAGCGGCTGCCTTCAACCCGACGTACCACGTCCTCACCGACGTCGGCCATCGGGTGGCACCCACCACGGCTCCCGACGGAACCTACGGGATCCCGAACGGCGCAGCGTTCGTCGTCGAGTGCCAGATCATCGGCCAACCGTTCCCGAACGGCAACGCGCTCTACTTCAGGACGACCTACGGCAACGAGACGCCGACGTACGTTCCGGACTACTACACGGACAGCCCGCACCTCGGCACGCAGCCGCCGATCGCTGGCATCCCGATGTGCGGTTCGACGCCCACGCCCACGCCGACGCCGACGCCTGGCGGGGCCAGCGTGTACTACAGCGGGCTGGGCGATGCGGGATGGGCGCAGGCGCAGCCGTACGCCTCCGTCAGCCTGACCGATAACGGAACTCACAACACGAATGACTGGACCACCGGCCCGCGTTGCTCGACGGCGGGAGCGACCAGCTTCCCGACGTCCATCGGTGGCAGGACGGTCACCACCGCTGCCGGTTGGAGCCTCGGACGCCTCGGCCCGATCTACCTGCTGAAGCAGAGCGCCACGTACGCGTCGAACATCCACTACATCCTCATGTTCGACCCCGCGTCGTACACCACGATGTCGAGCAGCTGCGACGCGACGATCGGCGCATCGGCCGCCCTCGCCTCGTGGCTCTCGTCCAACCCCGGCAACCGGCTCGTGATCATGGCCGGTTACGAGACGGCGGACTACAGGCACCCCGTCAATGGCTACGCACACGCGGGTATCCAGAACTACTACTTCCCGTCGATCCGCGGCCGAGCGATCGCCAACCAGGTACTCGTCTGCAACGTCGAGACCAACGGTGTTCCCTGGAGCCACCAAGACACGTACACCAACTACGCCTGGATGATCAGCCAGCCGCCACCCTCGACCTGCCCGAGCAACTTCCTCGGCTGGCACCCGTAAGGCTCCACGCACAAACCAGGTAGGGCAATGGCAAGGCCAACCTACGGGTCAGCGCCGACAAGTGGGGGCCGAGCACACGCTCGGTCCCCACGTCGCGTGTCCTCCAGGCCCACGGTCGTCTCGGTCGGTCTGGCAAGCGAGTCGCCAAGGGGCCGTGCGTGGCAGACAGGCGCGCCCGAGCAGGGGAATGCCCGATGTTCCCCATAGCGCCCCCTGTCACGAGCCAGCTCAGCTCGCTCAGTTCAGCCCGAAGGCGGCGACAGGGTCTTGCGAAATCACGCCGTTGGGCGAAGTTCCCGATGACCAGTGAGCCGCTCATACAACCGTCTCGTCTCGTCATCCGGCTCGTAGGCGCCGAGCGCGTCGTCGAGATCCGCGAGAGCTCGGACGAGCTCGTTGTAGGCGTCCCGCACGCCGTCGGGGTTGCCGGCAGCCGCCTCGGTTCGCATCCGTGCTCGGTACAACGGCTCGTTCAGGGGAAGACCACGCAGACCCTGACGGTAGGCAACTCGGGCAGTGTCAATGTCACCGTCCTCAAGCGCGAGGTCGACGAGCCGAAGCGCTGCTGTCTCGACGAGCGAGCTTGCGTGAGAGTGGTGCTGGCGATCGTGAGCCCAGTCGAAGCTTGGATCATCGAAAGGCACTCCCTCGACGTACGCCAACCCCTCGCGTAGGAGATCGATCGCTCGACCTGACGATGCGCTCTCCGCGCGCCCTATCGCTGCCTCGAGGAGATGCATGTCCGTGGTGACGTCATCGGCGAGCGCCACTTCTCGCGTGCCGTGCGGGCGCGGGAGGAGGATGCCCGGAGCGGTGTTGCGGGCTCGGGTCAGCCGGTTGGAGAACGTGCCTTGCCCGATCGACTTGCCGCTCCAGACCGCGTCGATGATCTGCTCGGGCGTGGCGACACGGCCGCTGCACGCGAGGTACGTAATGATGCCGAGTTCCAGACGCCCGAGACCTGAGATGCCGTCGATGGTGGGTGCGCCGAGCACGCGCACGAGGTGTATCGGTTCCGACGACGCTGCGTCGTCATCGTCCTTCGCGTCGCGCTCTTCGTCCCCTACGGGGTCAAGGTCAGAGGGCTCGTCGTCCGCGGGGACCGGATTTGTCTCGGCGTCAGCAACGCCAGAAGGAGTCGCGTTCGGATCATCATCGATCAGACGATCTGCGCCGGTGTCAGGGCTCTCGGGTTCATCGAGAAGAACAGCGATGGCGGCCGCAGTCGCAAGGGGCACTCCGGCCGCATCGAACTGCAGCCCGAGCGGCTGCAGCGTGGCTTTCCCGTCAGCGTCGACCGAGATGGTGGCGCAGTCCCGCGGAGTCGGACCGAGCGCGAGCACGGCGACACCCAGGTTCGGTTCGACCTCGGTCTCGTCGAGCATCGATGTCGCCGCGGAATCAAGAACTGCGACGGTGACATCACGATCGAAGGGATCACCGACCCTCAAGTGGAACGCGCCCGGCATGCCGCTCTCCCGGATCAGCGTGCGATAGCTCGCCTGCTGGCTGCTGATCCGTTGGCGCGCCGTCTCGATCTCGGCGTGCTCGGCACGCCAGAAGTGCTCGTCGCCGTCGACGGGCACGCCGACAACCGTGCAGAATGCACTGCCGAGCTCTTGGGTCGCCGCGAGTTCGAGGACCACGGCGCGAGCGAGGTTCTCCGCCCGTGCGGGGTCACCGGTCAAGGCGACGGTTCCGAAGGCTTCAAGGTTGAGGAGAAGCTGGTTGCCGTCGCGGGTGCCGACGGTGACCAGGCCGGCGATCGGAGCGATCTCAGGGTCATGTGGAACCGGGTGGTCGGGGTCGTACAGCAGACGCCAGGTCCATCCGCCGTCAGCTGCCTCCCATGGATGCGGAGCGCCGGTGTTCGGGCTGCTCCACAACAGCTCGATGCCGTGGCTCGTTGAGATCTCGACGGCGAGCGGCGCTCCCTCGATCGCGCGCGGATTGAGGCCCGCCATGAGCGTGGCGAGTTCGTGGTTGGCCCACCGTACGAGCGGGACGTCGGCGGCCCGCACCAGCTGGTCGACCACTTGCCGTTGCCGGGCGGGCAATGGTCGGTGGAGTGCGGCTGCGCCGCGGCGCGCCGCATGCTGGCGGCGCCGTCGGTGCGCGAGGAGCAGTCCCGTGGCGAGAGCTGTTGCGCTCGCAATGCCGGCCAACAGCGGGGCGGAATCTGATCTGTCGGTGGTCGCGTCCGACGTGGGCGTGGTGACGGGTCCGGCCGGCGTCGCGACAACCGTGGTTGGTCCGGGTGAGGACTCGCTCGGCCGAACTGGCGCCGTCGTCGCTGGCGCATTCGACGTCGTGACGGGAATGGTTTCCGGCGTTGGCGGAGCGTCACTGCCGGTCGCTGTCGGCTCGGGTTCGGACGGGGCTGGCTGCGGTTCGCTGGCAGGCGGCGGTGGGGTCCCGATCGCCGGGAACTGGTACTGCTCGCCCGGGTGGATCAGCGAAGGGTTGCCGGACGGAATGACGTTCGCGTCGATGACGCCTTCGAGATACGCCAATGTCTCACCAGCGCTCGGAGTCACGGTGGGTCCGTCGGCCGCATCGAGGCGCGTCTCGGAGAGGTTCCACAGGTTGTCGCCCGTCCTGATCGTGATGGTTTCGGGCGGCAGGTAGCCCGTCGTATCGATGACGATCGTCTTCGTCGGCGAGGACGGCGCATCTGGTGCGGTGTCGGTGAGCGCCGGGGAGGTCGGCTGTCGATCGTTCGGGATCACTGCGTCGGCGGGGAGGGTGAGGTGGTAGCCGACCCGGAGTCGTCGTGGCTGGACTGTCGGGTTGAGCTCGAGGATCTCGCCGCTGCGGCCGCCATCACCGAGCGCCAGCTCTGCGATGTCCCACACGGTGTCGCCGGCACAGACGACCCAGACGTTCGCTGCCGTCTGCGGATCGACCGAGGCAGTCGCGGCTGCAGGCGGAGGAGGTGGCGGAGCGCTCGCGGTGACATTGCCCGTACGCAACGCGAACGCAGCGCTCGGGGTCGACGTGATTGTGATGCCCGCCGCTAGCACGAAGGCGACCAGTCGCCCGACGCTGCGGTGGACTGTGCGCGGGACGAGCGGCGCGGCGTGGTCGGCCGGTGGGTCGTGTGGGTGGCGAAGCTGGGCGACGAACTCCCATGCGATCGCCCAGACGAACTGGAGCCAGACGATCCAGAGAACGCAGGCGAGCGACTTGATCACCACGACCCCTGGGAGATCGCCCTGGCGGATCGCCGTGGCCACGCGGTCCCACTTCGGCATGCGGCTGGGGAGCGGCCATCGAGCGACCGCCACCAGTAGCGCGGGCACGGCGATGACGGCTGCGAGCACGAGGATCCCGGTGGTTGCTCGGAGGAGGTGGCGGTGGCGAGGCATGGTCATCCTCCGATCTCGTCGCCGGTCACACCGCGTCGTGCGACCGCCGTGGCCGAGCCGGTCACCGACGAAGGAAAGCCGGGGGCGGGGAACGCGTAGCCGACCCCTGTAGTGACGATCACGGTGACGGTCTGCCCGTCGACGGTCACGGTGCCGGTGTAGCCGCTCGCCGCGAGCACACTCTGGGCGCGGTCGACGGCGCCGTCGACATCGAGAACCTGACCGCCTCGGAGTGCGATCGGGTCGGCCTGGGCTGCGGCTCGAGCAGCGGCTGCGGCGGCCGCGTAGGCATCGCGTCGCGCGGCCCACTGTTCCGACGCGGACACGAGTGCCCATCCACCGAGCATCAGGAACGTGATCAGGATTGCGGTCATCGGCATGACCGACCCCTCATCTCTGGGTCCACGGCTCGTCACGGCGTGCCTCCGCCGCGGACGGTGTCGACGTACTCGACGCCGACGCCGTGCATCGTTCGCGAGGCACCGAAGCCGACGAGAGCGACATCGTCGAGCCCGACGGTGCACGTCACCTCGACGCGGACGACCGAACCAGCCGCCGTATCGCCGACGACTTTGACGGTCAGGTTCTCGCACGCAACACCACGGTCCGCGAGCGCACCTGCGACGACCTCGCTGGCTGCCGCCTGCGCAGTCGCAGGGTCGTAGGCCGCCGCGGCCGCACGCGCGCCGGCTCGCGCAGCTGCATCGACGTCGCCGCCGGTGCCGACGACTCGAAGGGCGCCGATGACGAAGAACGCGACGAGGAGCAGGCCGGTCACCGCGATTGCCGCGTCGACTCCTGCGGTGCCTTGATCGCCCCGCATCCGTGCACCCGTCGCGGTGCTCACGGCGCCGCACCCTGCGGGTCGAAGGTCTCGAGCTTCGCTGTCGATGAGGCTCGCACGGTGATCCCACCGACGAAGGGGATGAGCGAGACCACCTGCGCGCTTGCCCGCACCGTCACCGTTTGAGCACCGCCCTCGGCCGAGACCGACGCATCGTCGACGAGGCTGCCCGCCGACGACTCGATGAGGGCCCGCGTGAGTTCGGCACCGTCGGCCGGCGACGCGTCGACGCGCGCGGCAGCCGCGGCGCCGTCCTGCGTCGCTCCGGCGAGCACCTGGCGGGCGTGGTAGGCGAGTGCGAACTGGACGACGAACAGGACGGCGAGCAGCACGACCGGGATCATGAGCACCGTTGCGGTGACCTCCCCCCGGTCGTCACGCTGTCGTGCCGCTCTGCGTCCAGCCGACCAAGTCACGGGCTCGGGACGTTCTCGGCGTTCGCGACGAGCTTCGCGGCGATGATGCCGCCCGCAGCGATCGCAGCGACCACGAGCAAGACGATCATGGCGGTGGTGGCGGTGACCTCCCCCCGGTCGTCGCCCCGGGCCAGGGCCACTCGTTGATGGACATCGTCGGTGGCCGTGAGCCACCAGACGTACAGCTGGATGCCGATGAGGTTCATGGATGCTCCTTTGGTTGGTCATGGGGACGAGAGGGCGGACAAGGCCGGGTAGCCGAGGAGGAGCAGGAAGCCGGCGAACATCAACGCGACGGGAAGGACCATGGTCTCGGACCGGGCCTGCGCCGCCGATTCGGTCTCTGCGAGATCCTTGGCCGCCATCGCCTCGGCCTTCGCTATCAGCGAGTCCCGCACCTGCGCCCCGCCACCGGCAAGGGTCATCGCGGCCTGCAACTCGTCGAGCTCACGGATGCCGAGTCGTTGGCCGAGCGCTCCAAGCTGGAACCACGGCGGCTCGCGACGGGCCTGGGCGGCGGTGAGCGCGGACTGGAGCTGACGGAAGGCGCGGCCGTGGCCGACCGCAGCGGCGTCGAACATCGCTGTCTCGACCCCGGCCCCGCCAGCCATGAGGATCGTCACCAGGCGGAGGTAAGCGGCGAGCGCGTGCCGGAACTCGCGCCGCGCCTTGGTCGCATCCGATGCCAGATCCGCTCGAGCGAACAGCCAACCCGACGCGGCGCCGACGAGCGTCACGAGGAGAGCAACCGTCACGGGCGGCGTCGAAAGAACGGCAGCGGCTGAGAGCATCGTCAGGGCGAGCCCAGGTGCGCCGGCGAGCAGAGCCCAGGTCGCGCGATCGCGCACCCAATCCGCCGTGTCCTTGTCGCAGACCGCAAGGTCAGCCTCGCGGGACGGTGTCGATCTGCCGGCAAGTCGAACCCACGGCACAGTCCGTGATCGCGAGGCGGGAACACGAGGCCGATGAAGATCAGCGACGACGTCCGTGAGCGCCGGCGCCGCGCCAAGCAGGCCACGTGCGACGAGTAGAACGCCCGACGCAACGAGACCGCACGCGAGCGCGACGACAAGCACGGTCATCGTTCACCTCCCTGGAGCGTTGCTTCGGCCGCGAACAGGCGGGGCGGTTGCACAGGGCGGGACATCGCCACTAGGCCCATCAGCGCTCCAGCGAACAGACCGCCGATGAGGGTCAGAACCACCTGTCCACCGAACGTGTCGTAGGGCGACATGAATGTCGGGGAGAACAGCAGCAGGCCAACTGCGAGCCCGAACGTGATCACCACCAGAGCGCGAGACGAGGCGTAGGTGCGCGCCCGGCCGGTTTCGACGCGAAGCCGCATTGACGACTGCTCGCGCGCCGCCGCAGCAATCTGGGCCAGCAGCTCCGGGAGGCGCTGCGCTTGCCGGTCGGCGGCGATCACGAGTGCCGCCACCACGAGATCGGCCACTGGGTCGGCGACCTCGGCACCGAACCGACTCAAGGCGTCACCAAGCGGTTGACGCTCGGCGCGCGCCGCCAAGGACTGCACCTGCCTTCGTATGGCCAGGGGCGCCACGGGTGCGCTCAACGCGATCGCCTCCCGCAGCCCCGCGTGAGCGGTGATCGTGTCGCGGAGCATCTCCGCCCACGAGGCCAACGCCTCCGAACGATCGTTGGCCTCGGCTCGTTGCGCCCGAGCCGCGACGAGCAGTGGGATGACCGACACCGCCGCCGCAGCCAGCAGCCCGGCCGCCGGCCAACCCGTGAACAGCCAGATCGCAACGAAGCTCGCGAGGGCGGCAGCGACCCGACGGATCAATGGACGCCACGGAGTCGGCCGTCCTGCGGGTCGTTCGATAACCGGACGCGGCACGAGTCCTGCGACAGCGAGCCACACACCGACACCGGCCAGCAGGCCGACCATCGCACCGAAGACGGCGCTCACCGGAACCCACCACCCAGGCTGTGAGGATCGAACCCGACGCGTGCGAGCGCGTCGGCGTGCGCGGCTGTGAGGCGGTTCATGGTCGTCCAGCCACCGCCGACGCGATCACGCTCGGCGATCCGGTTGAGCGTGCACCTGTGGCCGTCGAAGCCGGCAACCTCGACCACCTCGGCCACCACTCGCCGTCCGTCGGACAGACGGTCGACGTGTACGACGACGTCGAGGGCCTGGCGCAGTTGGTTGTGTGCGACGTCCGGCGGCAGACGATCCTCGCCGGTGCCGAGGTACAACGCGAGCTTGTCGAGCGCTCCCTCTGCGGACGGCGCGTGCACCGTCGTCATCGCCGCCTGCCCATGGGTCATCGCCTTCACCATCGGGACAGCCGCATCGGAGTCGCGTACCTCGCCGAAGACAAGCCAGTCCGGCCGGTACCGCAAGGCGTGCTTCACCTGTTCGCCCACGTCGATCCCGCCCTCGCCTTCGCTGTTGGCCAGGCGTGCCTCCCACGACTCGATGTTCGGGTGAGCGACCGGATCGAACACGTCGAGCTCAGCGGTGTCCTCGATGATGACCACCCGGGCCAACCGCTCCAGCTCACCCAAGCACGCGCGTAGCAGCGTGGTCTTGCCCGCGCCGGTTGCTCCGGACACGACGAGACGGATCTCCGGTGCTCGGAGGCACGCCGCCAAGAACTCGGCCAGCACCTGCGGCAGCATCCCCAATCCGACGAGGTCGGCCAGGGTTACCTTGCCCTTGGTGTTGCGTCGCAAAGCGAACGAGACGTGCGCCGACACGTCGCGGCACGCTGCAAGCCGGAGACCCTCGCCGAGCCTCATCACCAGCATTGGTGCCTGGGCGTTGAACTGTCGCTCGGTGCGACCTGCTGTGCGGGCCAGGTGGGCGAGCCACGCGACGAGTTCACCCTCGGACGACCACAGGCGATCGATAATCTCCTCGACTGTTCCGTCGGAGCGGTAGACGAAGACCAAGTCGAAACGGGTGGCGACGACCTCCTCCACGGATGGATCGGCGAGGAGCAGCTCGACCGGTCCGAGCCCGACGGACAGCGCCAAGACGCGTTCGGACAGCACCTGCTCGGTCGCCGCGTCGAGCCGTGCGATCCCGGTGGACAGGCGCTCGTGGTCGACGCGCTGCAGTTCGTCGCGCAGAACTTTGTCGGCAAGCGCTGACTGCGATCCACGATCGAGCGGTGGCCGCCCGGCCGAGACTCGTTCAGTCGCCTCCGCGACGAGTGCGTCCTGCACGGCACCGGTGAGGCGCGTGACGAGGTTCGGATCGACCGTACGTGTCATGCGTCAACCTCCGCGCGCTCCGCAGGGCGACCGATCACCGCCAGCTGCGCTGCGGCCGTCGCCACGTCGACTGCCTGGCGCCACAGCCACGATCGGCGGGAGCGACCGGGTGCCAACACCGCCCCGGCGACGACGGGGAGGTCGTCGACCGAGTCGACGCGCCAGACGGCGAGGGCGTGGGTGAACGCTTCGAGTTCACCGGTCTCGTGCGAGCACCGCCCGTTGATCAGCACGGCCGTCGGGACGGGAAGGGCAGCCACGCGAGCCGGGAGTTGGACGAGGTCCTCGTCGCGCCCGCCGGAGACCAGTACGACCAACGCCGATGCGGCTGCGAGTCCGAACACTGGAGTGGCTGCGTGCAGCCGTCCGGCGTCGACGATCCACAGCCGCGTGTCGGCTGCCAGCGTGGCTGCGAGTGCGTCGGCTCCTGATCCCCACACGCCACGTGCCTGCTCCGCCGTCTCCGGACCGGGCACCACCCACACGTCGCCGCATTGCCGGCCGTGCTCAGACACGGGCACCTCGCCGACCGACCGGCGAGCAGCAGCGAGCAGCGACACGACACCCGGCTCGACGCCCAAGCCGTATCGAGCTCCCATCACCCCGCCGTCGGGATCGGCCTCGAGAACCACCCGGTCCACGTCGCCCGGCCAGGCGCCAGCGAGTAGGAGCGACCAGGACGTCACTCCTGGCGCGCCTCGTACCGATCCAACGGTGATGATCACGACCCGGCCCCCAGCAGGCCGAGACTCAACCGCCCCTCGGAAGCCGCCTGCGCAACGGCGCCGTGTGCGCCTTGGGGAATCAGGAGCGACACCCACACGCGGCCGGCCGACGACGCACCCGTACCGATCGGCTCGACGGCCCAGACGGTGCCGGTCGCGATGACCTGCGCAGTAGCCGGTGCAGCCTGCGTCGACCCTGCGACCGTGCGGGCAACGGCGAGTACCTCCACACGGTTGCCCGCTGAGAGCTGAGTTGACGGTGACGCACCGGGGTCGAGCGCGACGCCGACCACCACCTCGCCAGCCGGTACCGATTGGCCGGCGTCGACGAAGAGACCGGAGTTGAGGACGGTGCCTGCCGGGACGGGCCCACGCGTCGCCTTGCCGACGATCAGCGACTGCTCCGCCGGCTGCACCGCACGCAGCCCTCCAGCGTTGGAGAGCTCGACGACGCGGAAGTCCGCAGACGTCACGACCTCCCCGGCATCCAGATCGCGTGCGGCCACGAGTACCTGCGTGGTGGACGACTGCGCCGCGAACACCCACGCCCCGAGCAGCATGGCGAGGACGATCAACCCGATCCCGGCGATCGCCCAGGTCGGGCGGCGTCGCACAGCGGGTGTCACCTCCAACCCACCGGTCCGAGCGGCACGTTCGCCGTTCGGCGACGCCGGCCTGAGAGCTTCGGTCGTGCGAGCCATCAGCAACCTCCTTGCTCAGCTCGTGGGCCGGTGCATGTCACCAACCCCTTGACTTCCGCCACGGCGAGCAACGCAGTCGATGATGTCGAGTACGGCTCGAGCGCACCACCGGCACCCGTCGACGACGTCCACGAGATCGACCACTCGATGGTGAGCTGGGTCGAGAAGTGGTAGCCGTCGAGCGTCGATGTCGACGATGCATTGCGGTACGTGTACGAGCAGGCGCCTGGCGTCTCGGGCACGTAGGGCGCGAGCGGCCCGTCGCCCTCGCATGTCATTGGCCCGGGTCCAGCGGGATCGCCCGGATCGAACGTCAGGCGGCGAGGAGTGGCGGTCACCCTGGCCCACACCGGGCCGAGCGAGGCCGTCACTGATACCGTGCGCCAGGCATCGCCGGCGCGGAAGTCGAGGGGCGTCTGGACGTACGCCCACCCGAACTGCGCGTCCAACTTCTCGAACACCGGCACCGGCGCGGGCAGCGCCTGTTGTCGGAGTTGCGTGAGGAGTTCGGGCAGCAAGTCCTCGGGCTGGCGCTCGGGGATCGAGTACCACGTGACGCTGTTGGGACACGCCTTCCGCCACAGGTTGTGGATGACGCCGTCGATCTCCATCGGCCAGGTCGCGGTCCCGAGGTTCGGTATGCCGATCGAGGTGTTCTCCATCGTCCAGGTGCAGTCGCTCTCGTTGCCGCCGGACGAGGAACCGTCCGTCTCGTGAACGACGGTCGCAGTGATGACCCCGTCCTCGCTGCTTCCGCCGCCGCCCTGCCCGCCGCCGCCGCCAACTCCTGCGTGGGCGGCGACCGGAGTGCCAGCGATAGCGGCGAACACGATCGCCGCGACCGTCCGTGTCAGCCGGCGGGACATACGTCCCTCGATTCGGTAGGTCCGGACGCAGGCGCCGCGTACGGTCGCCAGATGCCGTCCGCGTCGAGCCTGACGTCCCACGATTCGCGCCCGGAGACGTACGAGTCATCGACGATGACGTCGGCGCCGCCCGGTCCTGCGCCGGGCTGCACGAGCTTGGTACCGTCGGCGATGCAGACCAGCACCGTTGCCCGCGTCAGGTCGGCGTTGAGCTCAACCTGCTCGACGACGTACCGGAACGTGTCGCGATCGCGCACGGCGTAGCCGGCTGCATTCCACTGCGTCACTCGTTCGGTGTTGATGCGCAGCATGTCCCCGCGCCGCGTCGCCTCGAGCGTCGCCACATCGCAGTTCGGCATCTTCAATAGGCAGTCGGAGAACGCTGCGATGCTCGCGTCGATCGCCGCTCGCACCTCGCTCTCGGCCTTCGCGTGCGGGTCGATCGTGGTCGTCGGTGCTTGGGTGGAGGTCGGCGTGGTGGCGACCGTCGTTGATGTCGACGTCGGCGATTTCGACGTCGACACGGTCGAAGGCGGATCCGGGGGGCTTGTGGTCGTGACAGTTGTCGGATCTGTCGTCGCGGCGGAGCCGCCACCGCTACACGCAGCCAGCGAGCAGACCGCCGTCAGGCAGGCGGCGACAACCCCGACAGATCGACTGACCCGGCCCCGAAGCACGGCCGTGACCATGCGGCCGACGGACCCAACTCCGGCGACCGGGCCACGAGTAGCACGATCAAAGCGCATGGCACCTCCTCCCATCCCGCGCACAGCTGCGCCTTCCGGGCGCCCGCTGTTGTTCGGAACTGAGGAGGGACTTCCCGTCACCGGGGTGCCCCACGAACCCCTACGAGGTGACGAGTACCAAACTACACCCGTGGAGGGAGCCGTGTCAGCGGTCATGATCTCTGACGCACAGCGGTGCCCTCGATGAGATGAATGCCGCCGTCGACCGCACGGTGCGCCCCTGGTCGAACGAGGCGGAACCGACGCCTCCATAAACGTCTACAGCCGCTCGTTCACCGCCGAGCGCCTACCGCTCTCCGTCAGGAAGCACGACGACCATGGAGGTGATCATGTTGCCCATCCCTCAGGACCGACCAGTGATCAGCGCAGACGAAGCGTTCGGCCTGCTCGGCATCGACCGGACGACCGGCTACCGCGCGATCAAGGAAGGCACGTTCCCCGTGCCATGCATTCGTGTCGGTCGCCTTCTCAAGGTCCCGACCGCTCCGCTGGTCCGGATGCTGAGCGGCGAGCCCGTGACCGACGAGCTCAAGTCGGCGTAGCCTCCCCTTCATGTCGCAGCGCGGCAGCGTCCGGAAGCGTGGATTGACGTGGACGGCCTACTGGTTCGTCCCCGACTCGACTGGCGCGCGCCGGCAGCGAACCAAGGGTGGCTTCGGGACGAAGCGAGAAGCGCAGGCCTACCTCACCGAGGTGCTGGGCTCGATCGCAAACGCCACCTACACCCCGCCGACCAAGCTCACGCTCGGCGCGTATCTGACCGAGCACTGGCTCCCGACCGTTCGCTCAACGACGCGGCCGAGCACGTGGGACTCTTACCGCCGGTACGTCGATCAGCACATCGTCCCGGAGCTGGGCGGAGTGCTCCTGCAGCAACTGAGCGCGCAGCATCTTGACCGCTTTTACGCCGGCAAGCTGGCGGGCGGTCGGCTCGACGGCAGCAAAGGCCTGTCGGTGAAGACGGTGCGCAACATTCACGCGCTGATGCACAAGGCTCTCCGTGACGCGGAACGCAAGCAGCTCGTGAGCCGCAACGTCGCGGCCAACGCCGACCCCCCGAAGCAAACCCATCGGTCGTTCGACAAGACGCAAACGTGGAGCGCGCAGCAGGTGAGGACGTTCCTCACCGCGATGAGCTCACACCGCCTGTACGCGGCGTACCTCGTAGCCGTCACGACCGGCATGCGGCGCGGGGAGATTCTCGGCCTCCGGTGGCAGGACCTCGACTTCGACAGTCGCAAGCTCGCGGTGCGGCAGACCGTCGTGTCGGTTGCCTACGAGATCCAGCTGAGCGCGCCCAAGACGGCGAAGGGACGGCGCTCCATCCCGCTTGACGCCGGAACCTTGACCGAACTCGCCGCCCACCGGCGTGCGCAGGATCGTGAGCGCAAGCTGGTCGGCATCGGCTACGAGGACAACGACCTCGTGTTCGCACGCGAGGACGGGCGGCCGATCCATCCCGATCTCTTCTCGCAGATCTTCGACCGCACCGTCGCCAAGCTGGATGTGCCCCGCATCCGCTTCCACGACCTCCGCCACACGCACGCCACCCTCGGCCTCGCCGCCGGCGTGTCGCCGAAGGTGATGTCCGGCCGTCTCGGCCATGCGACGGTTGCGTTCACCCAGGACGTGTACGTGCACGCGATGCCCGAGCGCGAACAGGAGGCCGCCGACATTGTTGCCGCACTCTTCACCGGCACGGACGGTGGCACACCTTGACCGTGATCGAGGGCAGCGCGAGCTCGCCGAACCGGGCCTCGGATCGCTCACAGGGCGTGGTCCTCTGACTCACTCGTTGAGCGGTGGCACCTGATCGTCTTCGGCCTGAGCCTCCAGTTCGGCAATCGGTCCGTTCGGCTGGGCGCCCGTGGCGAGCTCGATCTCCTTTGGTTGCCGAAGTTCCAGCGGCTGCCAGTTGACAGCTTCGAGAGTCGCCAACCGATCGGCGGAGGCAGCAGGCAGCCTCCTGACGATGAGCGGGTGTCGTGCCATCGACGTCCAGCGGTACTTGGCGACCTGCGAAACCGCAGCCGAGGCTCGAAGCCGCAAGGGCTCGATCTCGTTGCGCGAGGACTCGATGAACAGATGCAACTCCGCTCGGTAGGCCTCCAGGGTTGGGTCGCCGGTCACGGTGAAGTGCCATAACCGCAGCGCCGAGTACTGGGCCCAGGTGCGCGTTGACTCGCTGAGTGCCACGTGCGCGCTCCGCACGGCGTCGACCTTGGAGTCGAGTTCCTTCATCCGCTCCTTCACGTCCGGCGCACTTGCAAGTTGTTCCAGATCCGCGATCGCGTGCGACAAGCGGTCGCGATCGCCATGGATCTGAGTTCGCACGACGTGACCAATCGAAGCGACCTGCGTCCAATTCGCGGCTGTCAGCTCACCGGCGCGGGTCGCAGTGGCGTAGACCTCGCGCAGGACATCTTGCGCCCCAAGCGCCTGCGCATGCCACTGGCGCAGGAGCTCACGATTCGCCGTGTCAATTCCTTCAGAGATGACCGTGAGCTGACGCTCGATTCGATCGAGCTGCGCCTGCATCGCCATTGCCGACATTGCATTGGTCAGCGACGCGGCTCCGGCGGCGAGGCCGCCAACCTCGCGCAGCCTAGTGACGCTTGAGATCTTCCCATCGTCCCTCAGAACGTGGGCAAGGATCTCGCCGCCCTTATCCTTCATCATCGTGCCGGCCTTCAGCGCCGCGGCTGTCTTGTCGTCGACGAGCACCAGGCGGCCCGACAACTCACCGTATGAGCGGACGCCATCGACCGCAGACTTGAGTCCCGACGCGTACCGAGCCAGCTGGGATGGCGCGGAAGCCAGCGTCGCCCCGTACTCATCCAGCTCTGCCGCTCGACCAAAGAGGTAGATCTCGTTCGGGCGCTCGGTGGGTAGAGCAAGAACTCCATCCGACGCTTCGTCGCCTGGAGACAGCGTCGTGGACTCATGCCCAGTCACGGCTGGCAACGAAGCGCGCCGGCGACCCCTTCGATGGTTGTCGGCCGACAGCCATCGAAGCATGACCGCCACTGCCGCAACGATGCAAAGCACAAAGGCCAGCACCAAAATGATCGTTGCGGCGTCAGACACAGCGCCCATTATGCGTGCGGGGCGCATATCCGTACGACGTGCTCAACTGACCGGCAACTCCGACGCCCCGCCAGCACCGACCGCGAGCGGCTTGAGGACAACCCCGAAACGCGCGGTTCGGAGTGAAGTCAGCTCACGTCTCAGCGAAAGTCGGAATCGAGGGTGTCCTGTGTGGGGATCGGCGAACAGTCGATCGCCCACACTCGCGTCCCGTCGGGAGCAACCCCAGTTCGGACCGAAACGCCGAGCAGTCGGCCGGCGCGCCGAGCGGCGCGCCTCCACATCGCGATGTCGTCGACCTCATCGGTCGAGCGCCATGTACTGCCCTGGCCTGTACGCAACTCGTCTGCGATGACGAGCGCCAATCGGTGCATACGGAAGTCGTCGAGCGCCACCACACGCCGACGGCGATTTGGCTCCCGCGTTTTCTGTTGACAAACCGTTGACATCAGCGGCTCCAAGGGCCAAAGCAGAGGGCCAGTGCCCTGATGGACACTGGCCCTGACCTGCATGTTTCTTGGTGGCGGGGGCAGGATTTGAACCTGCGACCTTCGGGTTATGAGCCCGACGAGCTACCGAACTGCTCCACCCCGCGGCGAAGACCTGTAACGATACCCAGCGCCGTCGGCAACGGCAACGGGCAAGCGGGTCAGATGTCCCGCGGCGCCCGGGAGCCGGCGTGGATGCCGGCCCGGTAGCCGAAGACCACGCCGTTGCCGATGGTGCCGCCGCCGCTCGGGTAGGCCCAGCCGAACACGTTGGCCGCGGTGTTGCCGGCGGCGTACAGGCCGTCGACCACGCCCTCGCCGTGGCGGCGAACCTCGCCGTCCTTGGTGATCAGCGGGCCGCCGTTGGTGCCCAGCATCCCCGGGTAGATCCGCACGGCGTAGTACGGCGGGCGGTCCAGCGGGGCGACGGCGCCCGGCGCCATCAGGCCCAGGCGGTGACGCTCGAAGTCCGGGTCCTCCCGGCGGGCGGCGTGCTCGTTGAACCGCTCCACCGTGTCCACCAGCGCGGCGGGGTCGAGGTCGATCTTCGCTGCCAGCTCCTCGATGTCGTCGGCCTTGATCACCCAGTCCGGGTCGGGCTGGCCGGGGAACATCGACAGGATCCGCACCTTGGAGCGGACCTTGGCGTCGAAGATCTGCCAGCACGGGCCGGCGTTGGGGAACTCCTGGCGGTCGGCGTCGAACACCCCGAACGCCTTGGGGAAGTCGTTGTACGGCAGGGCCTCGTTGGCGAAGCGCTTCCCCGCCGAGTTGACGATGATCGACGACGCCGAACCCCGCCCCCACTCGAACTGCGGAACCAGCTCGCCGTCACGGGTGATCTCCGGGTCGAACATCACCGGGGTCCCCCAGTACGACGTGGTGTTGGCCAGCCGGGCGCCGGCGGCGACGGCCATGGCCAGCCCGTCGCCAACGTTGCCGCCGGGGCTGAGCGGCTTGACGTCGTAGCCGATGTGGGTCATCACCAGCTCCGGGTTCCACTCGAACCCGCCGCACGCCAGCACCACGCCCTTGCGCGCCCCGATCGACTGGACGTGCCCGTCGTGCTCGACACGCACTCCGACGACCGCACCGGACTCGTCCACCACCAGCTCACGTGCCGGGGTCGACTCCTGCACGTCGACGCCGCGCTCCAGCAGACCCTTCAGCAGCATGGCGATCAGCGCCGCACCCTTCGGGCGGATGTCCAGCGCCTCGCGCCGGTCGATCTCGGCCTGCAGCTCCGGAGTGCGCGGCATGAAGTCCTCGCTCAGCGTCGTCGCCGCACCCAGCGACATCAGCGTGCCGCGCTTGACGATGCGGTCCTTCCACTCCGGCAGCTCCTGGGCCACCGGATACGGGTTGGCCTCCACGGTGCGGCCCGGCTGGGGCACGTGACCCTCGAACCCCCACGGGGTGTAGTAGTCGGGCAGCGGCTGGATGTGCGTCTTCACCGGGGTGTGATCCTCCAGGTAGCGCAACACCTCCGGCGCCGTGTCGACGAACACCTCGAGCAGCGACGGGTCCGGTGCCCGGCCGGCGCACACCCGGCGGATGTAGGCCAGCGCCCCCTCCCGCGAGTCGGGCACGCCGGCTGCGGCCATCACGTGGTTGTTCGGCAACCACACGCCGCCGCCGGACACCGCCGTGGTCCCGCCGATCATGTGGTCCTTCTCCACCACCAGCACCTCGGCCCCCTGATCGGCGGCCAGCGTGGCGGCCACCAGTGCCGCTCCACCCGAACCGACGACCACCACATCGACGACCCTGTCCCATGCACGTCCCATGGCCGGCACCTCCTGGCCCCAACCTAGGCCCGCCCGGGCGGCAGCGGCCGAGTCGTGAGACCGCCAGCGCGAGGCACCGGGCGTCGTCGCGCCGCTACGCTCGGCGGCCATGCCCAACTCCCGCGCCGACCTGGCCGGCGAGGCCCTGGCCGACTACATCGGCCGGCACTCGACCCCGCCCGACGACATCCAGCGCAGCCTGATGGAGGTCACCGAGCAGGCCACCGGCCACCAGGCCGGCATGCAGATCGGTGCGGACCAGGGCACCTTCCTGCAGATCCTCACCCGAGCCATCGGCGCCCGCCACGCCATCGAGATCGGCACCTTCACCGGCTACTCGGCGCTCAGCATCGCCCGCGGCCTGCCCACCGGCGGGACCCTGATCTGCTGCGACGTCAGCAGCGAATGGACCGACATCGGCCGGCGCCACTGGGAGCACGCCGGCGTCGCCGAGCGCATCGACCTGCGCATCGGGCCGGCGCTCGACACCCTGGCCACCCTGCCCCCCATCTGGCACGTCGACCTGGCCTTCATCGACGCCGACAAGACCAACTACGTCCACTACTACGAGGCGCTGCTCCCCCGGCTCAGCGCCCATGGCGTGATGCTCATCGACAACACCCTGTGGAAGGGCACCGTGCTGGACGGAGCCGACGTCGAGCCGGACCGCGCCCGGGACCGGGACGCCATCCGCGAGTTCAACGCCCACGTCGTGGCCGACCCGCGGGTGCGCTGCGTCATCCTGCCCATCGGCGACGGGGTGACGATGATCCAGCACCGCTGACCCGAGGTTCCCGGTATCCGCCGCCCGCCGACAACGCACCACTACCGTCTGGCGGATGGGATGGTTCCGTCGCTCCCGCCCGGCCGAGCCTGAACCGGTCGAGCCGGCGCCGACCCAGGCCGACGTTGCCGCTCTGCGGACCGAGCTCGACGAGCTGCGTCGCGAGCTGGCCACCCGCAGCGAGACCATCGCGGCGATCGACGCCCGGCTGAGTGGCGTCGGCACCGAGCTGACCCACCAGCTCACCGAGCTGGGGGGTGAGATCGACCGGCTGACCGCCCGGCTCGACACCCACCGACACGATCACGACCGGGTCGAGCCGGTGGACGTCGAAGCCCGAGCCGCCCTCGACGGGCTGCGCACCGGGCAGGCCCGGCTGGCCAACGAGCAGGCTCGCTACCAGATCGCCTTCCTCGAAGACCTGGCCGACCTCGCCGATCAGGTCCACGCCCTCAGCCGCCGGTGAGCACCTGGCGGGCCCGGGCCACCAGCGCCTGGGCCTGGTTGACCTTGGCCTGATAGGTGCCCAGGTCGCCGGCCTTCAACGCCGCGTCGGCCTCGGCGAACAGCTGCCCGGCCTGGGTCAGCAACTCGGCCGGTGTGGCCGAGCTCCCCGGCCCGCTGCCCGAACCGGGCGTCACCGGCAGCGAGGGGCCTGTTCCCGACGTATCGGGCGTGCCCGACGTCGCGCCGGTGCCCGGCGTGGCCGGCCCGATCGTCCCGCCACCCGATGACCCACCCGGCTCGGTGGAGGTCCCACCGACGACATCGCCGAGGTCGACCTTGAACCCGGGGAACAGCACGCCGAGCGCATCGCCCAACGAGCCGGCCATCGCCACTCGCCCACCGGCACTGACCACCACCTGGCGGAACGAGGGCTGGTTGGCGGCCGGCTGCAGGTACAGCGGGCGGACCCACAGGATGGCGTTGCCGATGGGCACCATCTGCATGTCGCCGAAGATCACCCCCGACCCGTCGTTGTTCCACAGGGTCAGGTTGCGCGACACGTAGTCGTCGTTCTCGATGCTGGCGTCGACCTTCACCGGCCCGTCCGGCAACGTCGCGTCGCGGATGTCGTAGCTGACCAGCTGGCCGTAGTTCCACGGGTCCGAGCCGACGGTCATGAACGCCCGCAGCTCGGGTCGGCGGTCGTCCGGGCTGAACGGGGTGAACGGGCGGATCATCTCGAAGCTGGCTGCCGCGCTGGGCGCCGCCCCCGGCTCGCGGAACATCGTGTAGTACGGCTCGAACCGGCGCGCCGCGCTGTCCGTGGCCAGGCCGAGGCCTCCGACGTCCTCGCCCGACGCCGACGCCGTGGCACCGACACCCGTCGACGAGCGTGAATCCGGGGTCACCGGCGGGGCGGGAGCCACCGACCAGGCCTTGCTGCGCTCGAGGAACTGGTCCGGCGCGAGCTGGTACTTGGAGTACGCCGCGGTCTGCACCCGGAACAGCTCCTCCGGGTACCGGAGGTGGGCCGGCAGCTCGGCGGGCATCTCCGAACGTGGCCGAAACAGGCCGGGGAACACGGACTCCCACACCTTCAGCACCGGGTCGTTGTCGTCGACGACGTAGAACGTGACCGTGCCGTCGTAGGCGTCGACCACCGCCTTGACGCTGTTGCGCACGTAGTTGAACGGGTGGTTCAACCCGCTGTCGGCGGCCAGCTGGGTGCGGTCGCCGGCCTGGGCGTACGGGTAGCGGTTCGAGGTGGTGTATCCGTCGACCACCCAGATCACCCGCTTGTCGATGACCACGGGGTACGGGTCGCTGTCGAAGGACAGGAACGGGGCCAGCTTGTGCACCCGGTCCTGCACCCGGCGCACCGAGATCAGCCGTGACTCGCTGGTGATCGCCGACGAGCCGAACAGGTTGTAATCCAGGTAGCTGAGGGCGAACGCCAAGCGCCGGACCGTCGACGACAGCTGCACCCCGGCCTTGCCGTCGTAGGCCGTGGTGGCGCTGCCCGCACAGTTCTGCTCGGTCACCTTGGTGTCGACGATGGCGTACCCGCTCATCGCCGGACTGACGTACAGCTCCGGGCGGGTCAGCTCGGGATCGACGTAGTCCGGGCGTCCGTTGGTGTCGACCCGGTTGGCCGGCGCCCACACGACCCCGCAGCCCTTGGTCGAGATGAGGTGCTTGCCCTGCCACGACGTGTTGCCGATGGAGTCGAGGTCCAGCTCGCGGGCCCCGACCATCACCTGCTGGACGCGCCCGTCGACCACGTAGCGGTCGGGGTCGAGGTCGTTGATCGCCAACCCGGTGGTGATGCCCTGGTCGGCGTTGAACCGGCCGCGCATCACCTCCGGCTGCAGCAGGCGCACGTCGGACAGCGGGGCCGAGTCGGCGGTCAGCTTGTCCTTGGTCAGCGTGGCGATGCTGATCGGGCGGACCGTGACCGCGTCGATGCCCAGGGCATGGCGGGTGGCTTCGACGTTGCGGGCGATGTACGGCGCCTCACGATCCTTCTGGTTGGGGTTGACGATCAGCGACTGGACCACGGCAGGAGCCACCAGCCCGCCGATCATCGCCATCACCGCCCACATCGCCGAGGCGATCAGCGGCAGTCGCCAGGCCCCGGTGCGCAGGGTCGACAGGAACAGCCCGGCGGTCATCACCGCCACCAGGGCCAGCAGGCTCATGGCCGGCAGCTCGGCGTGGACCACCGAGTACAGCGCGCCACGGACGATGCCCCGGGTGTCCACGGTGGTGTCGTAGCGCGACACCCAGTAGTCGGCGGCCTTCAGCAGCGCCAGCACCGCCAGCAGAACGGCGACATGGGCCTTGGTGGCCTCGCGCACCTTCGGGCGTGGCGGGGTCAGCACGATGCCGCCGCTCAGCACGTGCGTGGCCACCACCAGCACCGTGACCAGCAGCGTGGCCATGAACAACCACTGGACCACGAACGTCAGGAACGGCATCTTGAACAGGTAGAAGCCGACGTCGTTGCCGAACTGGGCATCGGAGATGCCGAAGCCCTTGGAGTGGCTGAACAGCTTCCACTGCTGCCACTGGCCGGCGGCCGGCACGGCGACCAGCAACCCCAGCAGGCCGGCGGCAGCGAAGCGGGCGGCGCGCAGGCGGTGGCCGAAGAACTCGTGGAACCGCTCGACCACCGGGTGCATGTTCGCCGAGAACGACGTCGGCGCCAGCCGGTCGGCGACGAACAGGTTGAGCACCGCCAGGAGGACGAACACCGCGGCGAAGACCGCGTAGAGCAGCACCCGCGTCCGCAGGATGCCCCAGAACACGTCGTTGCGCCCGAGCGAGTCGTACCACAGGTAGTCGACGTAGAAGCCGGCGATCGCCCGGGAGCTGAGCAGCAGCACGACGACGAGCACGGCGATGCCGATGATGACCTGGCGGCCGCGGCCGCTCAGCCGGGCACGCAGCGGCAGGCGTCGCGCCGGTCGGCTGGGGGTGGCCACGCGCCGGAGGCTAGCGGGGTGCCGGCACGAGCAGGCAGCGGCAGCCGGGGTGGGCCGGGGTGCAGGGGTGCTCGGTGGGGAACGGGTCGCCGGCCGGCACCGCCCCGGCCAGCGAGTTGTCCTCGGCGTCGGCGCACTCCGGACCACCGGGATCCACCGCCCAGCACACCGGGGTGCCGGGGACCAGGGCGGCGAGCTGGCCGCGCCCGTAGGCGGTGCGGGCGACGTCGTCGAGGTACTCGTCGATCCGCTGGCTCTTCCACTCCCGGTAGATCGACCGGACGTGGGCGGCGAGATCCTCGTGATCGCCCGCCGCGCTGGACACCGCCCGCTCCAGACGCTCCCGCAGCGGTGCCACCAGGCCGTGGTCGAAAGCGGCAACGGCCGGTGCCACGGCGTCGGCCCGGTTGACGGCGGCACGACGCTGGGCCGGGAGGGCATCCGGGTCGAGCGACGCCGCTCCGGCCTCGGCGGCCCGCTCCAGGTCGGCGCGCATCGCCGCGACATACCGCTCCAACTGCTCGGCCTCGCCCGGGATCAACTCGCCGAAGCTCATCGGCCCCTTGGCCCGGCGCAGGGCATGGAGCACGTCGTTCTGCTCGTCGGCCAGCACTCGCTTGACCTTGCGAGCCAGGGCGACGATCACCGGAGTCAGCTCGGCATCGCGGCGGGAGAACGGGGTGTCCTCGGCGAAGGAGTCGGCGGGCGCTCCACCAGCCGGGCGATCGTCCACCTCGCCGGCTGGGCGGGCCAGGGCCACCGTGGCGTCGGACGGCGCCGGGAGGGACGTGGCCGGATGCGGGGTCTGCGACGTCCTGGCGTCGGTCACCGGCGGTTCGCCGTCCGCCACCGTGGCGGGGGGCGCCGACGCCCGGCGGGCCACCTCGCTCAACCGCGCCGCCCGAAGCCGGGCGAACAACTCGCCGGCCGAGTGCCCGACGGGCGACACCTCCGGCGCGGTCTCGGCTCGGTCGGCATCGTCGGCACCGACGGCCGTAGCGACGTCGGCGGGCCCGTCGGCCTCCTCGACGCTGCTCGAGGGAGCCACGTCCGGCTCGCCGGCGAACAGGGAGACGACCGTGGCGAGTGGTGGATCGGCCGGCTCGTCGGCAACCTCGTCAACGACGACGGCGTCGGCGACCTCGGTGACGTGGGGGACCTTTTCGACCTGATCGACGACGTCGGTGACGTCGACGGCAGCGACCGGGGCAGAGGTCTCGGGCAGGTCGAGCGGCACGTCGAGCGGCAGATCGGCCGGCGGCGGGTCGACCCGCCCGGTCGGCAGCATGACGGGCAGCGGTCCGGTGGTGGCCGCCAGGTTGACCAGCTCGCTGGGCGGTCCGAGCGGGGTGACCTCGGCGAGGACGTCGGTGGCGGCCAGCCGAGCCCGCTCGAAGGCCTGCAACAGGCGATCGCGCCCGTGGACCAGCTGATCGATCTGCTGGCGGGCCAGCTCGCGACGCCGGCTCAGCTCACCGAGCACCCGCTCTCGGTACGACCGGGCCTCCTCGACCATCTCCCGGCCCTGCTGCTTGGCCATCGCCAGCTCGGCCTCGGCATCGGTGGCCGCGTCCGCCCGGCGGCGGGCCGATTCCACCTCGGCCTCCTCGCGCAGCCGGTTGGCCTCCTCGCTGGCCTCACGGATCAGCCGGGCGGCACCCTCCTCGGCACGCCCCTTGATCTGCTGAGCGCTGTCCCGCGCCGTGTGCAGGATGCGCGCCGCCTCCTCGCCCAGCATCCGGGTGACCGCTTCCTCGTCGAGGGCCACGGCGGCCGACGTGGTGGTGTGCTGAGCGGCGCGCAGCTCGCGCTCCAGGAAGCGCTCCCGCTCCTGCAGCCGACCCAGCTCGGCGGCCACCATCCGCAGCAGATCGCGGACCTCGCCCTGATCGAAGCCACGCCGCGCCGTCGGGAACGTGGCCGCGGCCACTGCACTGGGCGACGACGGATCCGGGCGCGAGAACGAGATGGCCATTCCGCCAAACGTTACGCAACGAGGTCGCCCAGCGGGTGGCAATCGGCCGGTGCCGGAGGCGGCCGCAGCGAGCGGTGGGCTATGGCGTCGACGAGGGGGTGGCCGTGCCCACCGGCGCGGTGTCCGCCGTCGTCCCGGGCGCTCCGGAGGGCGGCCGGGACGGCGCGGGCGGGTTTGGCTGCGGCCGATCGCCGCCCAGCTTGACGAGGGCGTCGATGGCCTCCTGGAGCGTAGCCACCGGGATGATCTGGACGTCGTTGCCCACCACCCGGCGAGCCAGGGCGATGTCGGCCTCGCCCTGGGCGGTGGGGACCAGGAAGTACGTGCCGCCGTTCTGCAAGACCGCCGAAGCTTTCGACGACAGCCCGCCGATCGGGCCGACGTTGCCGTCGATGTCGATGGTGCCGGTCACCGCCACGGTCTTGCCACCCAGGAGGTTGCCGCGGGTCAACTGGTCGATGAGCGTCAGGGTGAACGCCAGCCCGGCCGACGGACCGCCGATCGAGTTGGTGTCGATGTCCACCTTGATCCCGGACGGCAACTGCACCGAGGTCGTGTCCACCGGCAAGAACCCGAGGATCGCCCGGTTGGGATCGTCGCTGGCGGCCAGGGTGGCGAAGGAGCCCTGCACCGGCTTGCCGTCGCGCTGGGCGGTCACCGCCACCGTGTCCCCGGGATGGTGCGCAGCGAGCGCGGTGCGCAGTTCGGTCAAGGTCGTCACCGGCTTGCCGTCGATCGAGGTGAGCTTGTCGCCGCGCTGCAGCACCTTGGCCAGCGGGGCCTGCTCGGCGCAGCCCCGGTCCGATTGCTTCAGGCAGACGATCTGGTCGACGAGGACATCCCCTTCGATCGCCTTGGCGTCGAACCCGGCGTAGCGCATGGCGACGTACTCGGCGGTCTCCTTGGCGGTGCGCATGCTGCGAAAGCTGCGCTGCGACTGCTGCTGGGGGGTCTCGTCACCGAACAGGTCCTCGCGGCTGTACAGGCCGCCGGCCGGGTTGTGCCGCAGCGCCATCCAGTCGAGCAGCTGCAGCGCCGGTTGGCGGACGGTGACGAACAGGATCTGACCCGTCCCGCCCGGGGTGGGCGCACCGGTGATCCGCAGCCGCGGCTCGACGGCGTCGGCGCTGGCCGGGACGATGCCGTACTCGATGTCCTCGGCGTCGCCGAGCTTGGCGCAGGCCGTCCGCTCGGCGTTCAGCGCCACGCAGTCCCGCTTGTGCAGGAACAGCTTGGTCGGCAGCATCAGGGCGACCAGCCCGGCTGCCATCGCGCCGACCACCAGGAACGCCAGCGCCGCGGCCACCCGGTTGGTGCGCGGGGCGACCGCCACCGGCAGGTTGGGCGCCGGGGGTACGATCTGCGGTTGCGTGAACATCGACAGTGCCACCACCAATGCGGCCCTGCTGGTCGGGTTGGCGATCGCCGTGTTGATCGCCGCAGGGTGGCGCAAGCCTGCCAGAGCATCGGGAACTTCGCACCGCGCCGAGCGCCGGCCGCGCTTCGAGACCGCCGGCCCGGTGGACACCGACGACGCCCCGGTCCACGAGGTGGCCACCGCCGGCTACCGGCCGCCGAGTCTGCTGCGCCGGTTGGGGGCGTTGGCGGGCACCGGCGGGATGGCCCTCATCGCCGGCGCCCTGCTGGCCACGCTGATCGGCTACGGCGCGGCCTTCACCGTGATCCGGCTCACCGGCATGCTCAAGCGCTGACCGCCCGGACTCCGCGGGTGGCGACGTGAGCGAGCAGTGGCGCGAGGTGGTGGTGGCCGGGCACGCCGGTGACGCCGCTCCGGCCTCAGCGGCGCTGGACGACGCCGACCCCGTCACCCGTCAGGTGGCGCTGGGAGCGCTGGCCCGCTGCGGCGTGCTGCGCGCCGATCAGCTGCGAGCATCGCTCGACGACCCGGAGCCCAGCGTCCGCCGGCGGGCCGCCGAGCTGGTCGGGCGGATCGCCGTGGCGCGACCCGACGACGAGGCCGGCCGGATCGATCTCCGTGGTGCGCTGGACGACTCCGATCCAATGGTGGCGGAGATGGCCGCCTGGGCGTGCGGCGAGCAGGTGACCGTCGGTGCCGACACCCTCGACGCGCTCATCGAGCTGGCCCAGCGGGCCGGGGACGCTCTGGTGCGCGAGGCAGCGGTCGCCGCGCTCGGCGCCATCGGCCAGCAGCGAGCCCTGGCCGCGGTGCTTCACGGCACCACCGACAAGCCCGCCATCCGCCGGCGCGCCGTGCTGGCACTGGCGGCCTTCGACGGCGACGAGGCCGTGGACGCGCTGCGCCGGGCACTCGCCGATCGGGACTGGCAGGTCCGCCAGGCGGCCGAGGACGTGCTGTCGGCGATGGGCGTGGAACGGTCCGGGTGAGCAGTCCGGCGCGGGCGTCGCTCAGAGGTCGTAGCGGTACACGTTGGTTTCCCGCTGGACGAACCCGATCCGCTGGTAGAGACGATTGGCGGCCTCCCGTGACGGGCGGCTGGTCAGGCTGACCGCCTTGGCCTGGCGTGAGCGGGCCAGATCCAGCGCCGCCCGGTTCAGCGCCTCGCCCACCCCGAGGCCACGGGCCGAGTCGTCGACGACGACGTCCTCGATCCAGGCCTTGACCCCGGTGGGAATGCGGAACATCGCCAGGGTCAGCATGCCGACGATCCGCCCGTCGGCCCGACCGACGAACAGCACGGTGTCACGGTCGTCGACGATCGCCTGCAGTTCCTCGATGGACGGCGGCGATGCCGACGACAGCTGCGGCAGCAGGCGATGGACGGCCTCGAACAGCTCGTCGCTGACCGCCTTGGCCCGCTCGATGGACACCACCACCGGGCCAGGCTAGCCCCCGACCGCGACCCTGATCGGTCGACGACGTGGCCGGCCGAGGCAGGGCTAGCCTCCAGTCGCAATGAGCGCTCCCGAGCCCGCGGACGTGCGCTGGCTGGCCGAGCCGGCGGTGCGCCACCCGACGCTCGTCGCCGCGTTCACCGGATGGAACGACGCCGGGGACGCGGCGTCCAACAGCGTCCGCCAGCTGATCGAGGCGTGGGACGCCACACCGCTGGCCGAGATCGACCCGGAGGAGTTCACCGACTTCGCCACCATCCGCCCGCACGTCCGCCTCGACGAGGCCCGCGCCCGCTCCATCGTCTGGCCGACGGTCGGCCTGTGGTCGGCCTCGCCGCCCGGCGGCGACGTGGTGCTGCTCCTCGGACCGGAGCCGGCGCTGCGCTGGCGGCGATTCTGCGAGCAGATCGTCGGCGTCTGCCAGGCGGTGGGCGTGCCGATGATGGTGACGGTCGGCGCCCTGCTCGCCGACGTCCCCCACACCCGCCCGGTTCGGGTCATCGGCACCGCCACCGACGAGGGCCTGCTCGAGCGATTCGACCTGCAGCGCAGCCGCTACGAGGGCCCGACCGGCATCGTCGGCGTGCTCCACGACGCCTGTGCCACGGCGGGCATCGCCAGCGCCTCGCTGTGGGCCGCGGTCCCCGGCTACGCCGCCCAGGTCCCGGCGCCGCTGGCTTCGGCAGCGTTGCTCGAGCGGGTCGGCGCGATGATCGGCAGTCCGGTGCCGGTGGCCGGCCTGCTGGCCGAGGGCCGCGGCTACACCGATCGAGTGGCCCGGTTGATCGACCAGGATCCGGACATGCGCACCTACGTCGAGCGGCTGGAGACCATGTACGACTCCGGCGAGTTCGACGACGACGAGGACGGCGGGGACGACGACGAGCTGGACGGGGACGACCGCGACGACGCCCATCCTGACGGCTCGGGCGATCTCACCGCCCCCCGCGGCACGGGCGACGACGCCGACCACCCCGCCGGGACGCCGAGCCCGGCACCCGCCACGGCGATGGGCGACGCGGACCCGACCGGTTCCGACGATCTCGTGGCCGAGGTCGAGCGCTTCCTGCGCGACCACGGCAGCGACTGACGTCGCGCTGCGACACGGTCAGTCGGCGGCCCGCCAGACCTCGCCGCGAGGATGGTCGAACGAGGTGGCCATGACCGTCCCGTCGATGGCGGCGAACGCCTGCGGGCCCCACCACTGCGCCCCGGCGGTGAACGGCGGGAGCTGGTCGCGGTGGAACCAACCGACGTCGGCGGTCTCCAGCGGGTGACCGTTCAGCTCGCCGCCGACCGCCTCGCAGTGGAACAGCAGCAGGTACATGGCGAAGCGGGTGAAGCCCATCCGCTGCCCGTCGATCACAGCCAGCAGCTGGCGCGGGCGGCAGTGGATGCCGGTCTCCTCCTCGACCTCCTTCACGGCCACCTCGGCGGCGGAGTAGCCGACGTCGGCCCATCCGGTCGGGTACAGCCAGATGCCGCTGTCCGGCCGCTTGACGAGAAGGATCTGCCCGTCGGCATTGCCCACCACCGCGCCGACCGCCACCTTCGGCGTGACGTAGCCGGGCACGCCCTCCCCGATCGAGCTCATCCACTCCTGGATGAAGTGATCCTGCTCGCGACGGACCTCGAGGGCGTCGTCGGCCGCGGCCTTGATGTCGGCGGCCACCTTGAGCACCTCTTCGAAGCGCTCCTGCTCGTACAGCACCTTGGTGAAGGCCAGGCCGGTGCGGGCGATCGCCGCCAGCGTCTCGCTCCACCGCACCAGGTCACGGGTGAAGTCGGTCGGTGACGCGGAGAACTCGGCCGGCGGTTCGCTCACGGTGCCGACGATAGGCCAGTCCGGCCGGCGCCCGGTGAGCGAGGGTCGCGCCGGATCGACCCGCCGGCGGCCTCCTACGATGGGCCGGTGACCCGCCGCGTCGCTCGACTCGTGGTGGCCGCGGGGGCGGCGGCCGGACTGGCCCTGGCGGCCTGCTCGGGCGAGACACCGGCACCCAGCACGACCACGACCACCAGCTCGGTGGCGTCGGCGCCGCCCACCGTGGCCAACGATGGGGTCCTGCGCCTCGGCGTGCTCCGCCCTGGCGGGGCGTCGACCGCCGACCTGTCGGCGTCGATCACGGCCGGCGTGCAGCAGGCCGTCGACGAGATCCGCTCGGCCGGCGGGGCGATCACCGTGCAGGTTCTCGATGCCAGCGAGGGCGACGCCCCGGTGACGCGGGCTTCGCTGCGCAGCCTGATCTCCTCGCGGGTCGACGCGATCATCGGACCGATGTCCTCGAACGTCGCCCTGGCCTCGCTCGACGTGCCGGTGTCGAGCGGCATCGTCACCTGCTCTCCAACCGCTTCCGCCCTGGCGCTCGACGACTACCCCGACCGCGGGCTGTTCTTCCGCACGGTTGCATCCGACTCGCTGCAGGCCAAAGCCATCGCCCAGGTGACCAACCAGACCGGTGCCTCCGTGGCGGGCGTGCTGAACCTCGACGACGGCTACGGCCGGCCGTTCGCCGACGCCGTCGAGACCGACATCCGCGCCCTCAACGTGTCGGTGCGGCGCGCTCCGTTCCTCGACGACGACACCTCCATCAAGGACGCCGCCGGGCGGGTCGCCGCCGACCGGCCGCCCGTCGTGGCGCTGATCTCCGACGAGTCGACCGCCGACGCCGCCATCGAGGCCACCGTCAAGGCCTTCGGCGGGTCGCGGACGATCGTGGTCGGCAACGACGCCACCCGCCACGCCCTGGCCGATCTGCCGGCCACCATCGTCGACACAACGACGGTCGTGGGCGTCGCCCCGCACGCCGCACCCGACCCTCGCTTCGCCCGGCTGATCGCCGACCGGCTCAACGGGGCGTCAGGCGACTTCGCCGAGAACGCCTACGACTGCGTCAACCTCATCGCCCTCGCCGCCACGGAAGCCCGGAGCAGCCAGCCGGCCGACATCGCCGCCCACATGGTGTCGGTCAGCTCGGCCGGCTCGTCGTGCTTCGACTACCCGACGTGCGTCCAGCTCCTCGACCAGCGGCGCAACATCGACTACGGGGCGCTGAGCCTCGGACCGAACGGTGACGTCGACCAAGCCGTCTTCGACACCTTCGACGTGGTGCGCGGCCAGGAGGTCGACGCCCGGACCGTCAGCGTGGGGCGGTGATCCCGGCCAACTCCTCCACCGGTGTGACCATCCCGGTGTAGAACGGCCCGAACTCGGCGTAGATGCTCGAGGCCCGATCGAAGCGCATCGTGTAGACGACCTCCTTGAGATCGTCGGGCTTGACGGCGAACAGCGTCACCCCCCACTCGTAGTCGTCCAGGCCCGTGCTGCCGGTGACGTACTGGACGACCCGCCCGGCGAAGGTTCGCCCGCTGGCCCCGTGCTCGTGCATCAACTCGCTGCGCTCCTCGAACGGCAGGGTGAACCAGTTGGCGCCCTCCTGGCGACGCTTGCTCATCGGGTAGAAGCACCAGGCGTTCATCTCCACCCGCTTCGGGGGGATCGTCGGGTTGACCCGGGCTTCGATCATCTCGGCCGGCATTCCCTTGGCGTACTCGCTGACCTCGGTTAGGCTGACGTAGCTGTCGACGACCTCCAGCCCGGCGCCTTGGACGGCGCTCTGCAGGGCTCGCAGGTGACGGAAGTCCTTGCCGATCGCCATGACCGCCACGTCGGCCTTGTGGCCCAGCAGGCTGACGGTCACCACCTGGCAGTCGCCCTCCGCCCCGCGTACCGCGGCGACGAAGGCGGCGGCGTCGTAGTCGGGGGTCGGGACGCAGAACAGGTGGAGCACACCGTTGCCGGTGGCCGGGCACATCGGGGTCATGAACTCAGGCTAAGCGTTCGGGTGCATAGACGTTCAGGGACGTCCCCCGCCCGAACCCGGCGAGGGCCAGGCCGGCCCGTCGCGCCGTCAGGACCGCCAACTCGGTGGGCGCACTGACCGACACCATCGTCGAGAAGCCCGCCGCCCAGGCCTTCACCACCAGCTCGAAACTGGCCCGACCGCTGACGAACAGGCCCATCCCCGAGGCCGGCAGGCTCCCGTCGAGCGCCAACCGCCCGACCACCTTGTCGACGGCATTGTGCCGGCCGACGTCTTCGCGCACCAGCACCACGGTGCCGTCCGCCGTGAAGCTGGCTGCGGCATGGACCGCACCGGTGGTGGCGAAGAGCTGCTGGTGGGGGCGAACCCGCTCGGGCATGCCGGCCAGGACGTCGATCGCCATGAGGGGTGATGCCGGCATGGCGTCCAACCGTGCCGCCACGGTGTCGATGGCCTCCGACCCGCACAGCCCGCAACTGCTCGTGGTGGTGCCGAGGCGTGGCGTCGGCGGCGGCGCGCCCGGCGCGCTCACGGTGACCACGTTGAACTCGGTGGCGCTGGCCGTGCCGGTCGCGCAATAGCGCACGCCTGACACGGCAGCGTCGCCCAGCAGTCCCTCGCTGTGGCAGAACCCGACGGCCAGCTCGAAGTCGTGCCCGGGCGTGCGCATCGTGGTCGCCACCGTCACCTCGTTGAGCTGGACGGTCAGCGGCTCCTCGACCGCCAGCTCGTCGGGCCGCCGGCGGACCTCCCCGGGGCGCGCCGTATCGAGCTTGGACACCAGCACGGTGACGCGTCGGCGGCGGGCCATCGCGCCCGACCGTATCGCCCCGACCGGTCCCCGGCCGCCGGAACGGCGCGCAATATGGTGTGCGCATGACCACACCGACCACTGCAGAGAACTACGGGCGGATCGCCGCTGCCGAGGGCCTGGGCACGGCGCTGCTCATGCTCGGTGGCCCGGGGGTGATGGTCCTCGGCGGGGGTTCGCTCACCGCCATGGCGCTCGGCGGCGGCCTGACGCTGATGATCCTCGTCTACCTCCTCGGACCGGCGTCGGGCGCTCACCTCAACCCGGCGGTCACCCTCGGGTCGTGGCTGGCGCGTGGCATCAACCTGCGCTGGGCGGTCACCGCCTGGATCAGCCAGTTCATCGGGGGCATCGCCGGCGCGGCGATGATCTGGGGCATCGCCAGCGGGCGCAAGCCCTACGTTCGCGGCAACTTCGCTGCCAACGGCTTCCGCCGAGTCGCCGATGGCCAGGTGTTCTCCAGCATGGGCGCGGCCATGACCGTGGAGGTGATCTTCACCGCCCTCCTGGTGATGGTGTACCTGTTCGCCGCCAAGCGACGCTTCGCTCCCAGCATGGTGGGCGTCGTCGTCGGCGCGGCGCTGGCCCTCGGCTGGCTGGTGACCGGAGCCGTGGACGGCGGGTCGATGAATCCGGCACGCAGCCTGGCGTCGGCCATCTTCGCCGACACCACCCCGAGCGCCCTCGGCCAGGTGTGGGTGTTCATCCTGTTCCCGCTGATCGGCGCGGTCGTCGGGGTCGTCGCCTGGCTGATCGTCGACGAGGCCCGTCTCGAGGACACCCTGCTGGCCGACGTCCCGGGTGCCGAGGCGGTCCGCGACGCCGCCGCCAGCGTCGACAACGCCATCGACTGAACGGTCCCATCCACCGCCGGCGGGCGACGGTGCGGGGTTGTCCGTTAGCACTCCATGCAATAGAGTGCTAGCACTCGGACATGGAGAGTGACAGCCGCGGCTGCGCTGGTCATGGCCGACCGGATCCACATCGCAAGGTCGCGGAGGAACAATGGCAAAGATGATCGCCTTCGACGAGCAGGCTCGTCGGTCGCTCGAGGCGGGGATGAACAAGCTCGCCGACGCCGTGCGCGTCACGCTGGGGCCCAAGGGCCGCAACGTCGTGCTCGAGAAGAAGTGGGGCGCCCCCACGATCACCAACGACGGCGTGTCGATCGCCAAGGAGATCGACCTGGAGGACCCGTACGAGAAGATCGGCGCCGAGCTGGTCAAGGAAGTCGCCAAGAAGACCGACGACGTCGCCGGCGACGGCACCACCACGGCCACCGTCCTGGCCTGGAGCATGGTCCGCGAGGGCCTGCGCAACGTGGCCGCCGGCGCCAACCCGATGACCCTGAAGAAGGGCATCGAGGCCGGTGTGGCCGCCGCCGTGGACAGCGTCAAGGGCCTGGCCAAGGAAGTCGACTCGAAGGACCAGATCAGCCAGGTGGCGGCCATCTCGGCCGCCGACCCGGAGATCGGCAACATGATCTCCGAGGCCATCGACAAGGTCGGCAAGGACGGCGTGATCACCGTCGAGGAGAGCCAGACCTTCGGCATGGAGATGGACCTGGTCGAGGGCATGCGCTTCGACAAGGGCTACATCAGCCCGTACTTCGCCACCGACATGGAGCGGATGGAAGCCGTCCTCGACGACCCGTACATCCTGCTCGTCTCCTCGAAGATCTCCTCGGTGCGAGACATGCTGCCCGTCCTGGAGAAGGTCATGCAGGGCGGCAAGGCCCTCCTGATCATCGCCGAGGACGTCGAGGGCGAGGCCCTGGCCACCCTGGTGGTCAACAAGATCCGTGGCACGTTCAAGTCGGTCGCCGTCAAGGCCCCCGGCTTCGGCGAGCGCCGCAAGGCGATGCTGCAGGACATGGCCATCCTGACCGGTGGCCAGGTCATCAGCGAGGAAGTCGGCCTGAAGCTGGAGAACACCACGCTGGATCTGCTGGGCCGCGCCAAGAAGGTCATCGTCACCAAGGACGAGACGACCATCGTCGAGGGCAACGGTGCCGAGGACGACATCAAGGGCCGGATCAACCAGATCAAGACCGAGATCGAGAACACCGACTCGGACTACGACCGGGAGAAGCTGCAGGAGCGGCTGGCCAAGCTGTCCGGCGGCGTCGCCGTGCTGAAGGTCGGCGCGGCCACCGAGGTCGAGCTGAAGGAGAAGAAGCACCGCATCGAGGACGCCGTCTCCACCACCAAGGCCGCCATCGAGGAGGGTGTCGTGCCCGGCGGTGGCGTGGCCCTGCTGCGCAGCCAGGCCGCGGTCCTGAAGGCCGCCGACGGGCTGTCGGGCGACGAGGCCACCGGTGCCCGGATGGTCGCCAAGGCCCTCGAGGCCCCGATCAAGCAGATCGCCGAGAACGCCGGCATGGAAGGCGGCGTGGTGGTCGAGAAGGTCAAGGGTCTGACGGGCGCCGAGGGTCTCAACGCGGCCACTGGCGAGTACGAGGACCTCGTCAAGCTCGGCGTCATCGATGCCGCCAAGGTGACCCGCTCGGCGCTGCAGAACGCAGCCTCGATCGCCGCCCTGTTCCTGACCACCGAGGCCGTCGTGGCCGACAAGCCGGAGGAGGCCGCCCCGGCCATGCCCGGCGGTGGCATGGAAGACTTCTGAGTCCAACCTGACGCACGCCACGAGGGGGCGGCGGGCTTCGGCCCCCGCCCCCTCGTCGCGCCCGCGCCGGCCCCACCATCGGCGATCTTGTCGTGACAAGTTCGCCACGTCGTGAACTTGTCACGACAAGATCGGCGGACGGTGCCGCCACGATGGCGCCGGTGTCCTCTGTGCGGCGTGGCAGTTGGGACGGCTCCCCGCCGGCACGGGCGGCTGATGGACCAGCTGGCCGACTTGCTGGCCGACCTCGGCGGCGGTGCCGCCTGCCGATCGACCGCGGCAGCTCTGCATCAGTTTCCCGGGTACCGCCTCGAACGACCGTTCCACGTCGTGTTGGAGCGACCTCGGCGTCTCGTTCGGGTCAACCACCACCTGCACACCTCGACGGCGCTCGAGCGGGTCGACCTGTGCACCCTCGAGGGCGTCCGGGCGACCTCGCCCAGCCGAACGATCATCGACCTGGCCAGCCGCTCGACGCCCGACCACACTCGGGCCCTGATCGCCTTCGCCACGGGAGCGGGCCTGACGAGTGTCGACCTGCTCTTCCGGCGCATTGCCGCACTCCGGTCACGCGGCCGCGCTGGCGTACGCCCGACGCTGGCCGTCCTGGCGAACATCGAGGCCGGGTCGAACCGTCCATCGTGGTTGGAGCGAGAGTTCCTCGAACTGCTCCAGAGCGCCGGCCTCCCGCGTCCGTCGACCGAGCAGGTGCTGGCCCGCCGTGGCACGCACTTGATCCGCGTCGACGCGCACTTCGACGGCACGCCGCTCGTCGTCGAGCTGCTCGGCTACGCCTTCCATCGCACGGTCATGCAGATGGAAACCGATGCCGAGCGACTCAACCGGCTGCAGATGGCCGGCTACGTCGTGCTCCAGTTCACGTACCTGCAGGTTGCCGAGCGCCCGGACTGGGTGGTTGAGGAGGTCCGCGCCGCCCTCCACCACTTTTCGGTCGTGACATGAATGGCACGTCGCCAACTTGTCACGACAAGTTCGCTGTGGGCGGGTGTCAGCCAGTGCCCCGGCGGGGGGGTGGTCAGCCAGCTGCCCTGGCGGGGGGTGGGTCAGCCGCCGGCGACGGCGGGGATGATGCTGACGGTGCTGCCGGCGGGGACGGGCGTGTTCAGCCCATCGAGGTAACGCACGTCGTCGTCGGCGACGAAGACGTTGACGAACTTGCGCAGCGCGCCGTCCTCGTCGAGCAGGCGGTCACGAAGGCCCGGGTTGGCCGCATCGAGGTTGTCGATCACCTCGGTCAGCGTGGCCCCCTCGACCTGCAGGCTCGGCGCGCCACCGGTGAGCGGGCGCATCGTGGTGGGGATTCGAACGGTCACGGCCATGGGCAGAAATGCTACCGACTTGATCGGGAATTGGCCGTGGGGGTGCGCCGATCAGCGGGGAGCTGTCGGGCGCCGGTCGGCCCACGGCGCGGCAGCCTCCAGCTGGGCGGCCACCCGCACCAGCAGCGGTTCGGCGGCGAACCCGCCCACCAGTTGCACGCCGACGGGCAGGCCGCCGGCCGTCCAGTGCAGCGGCAGGCTGACGGCCGGCTGGCCGGTGCTGTTGAACTGGGCGGTGAACAGCAGGTACTCCAGCACGTGCTCGGTCAGCTGCGGATTGGTCGGGCTGATGTAGCCGATCGGCGCCGGGGGCTTGGCCAGCACCGGGCTGACCAGCAGGTCGAAGCCCGGGCGCCCGTCCAGCGGGTGCCACCATTCGAGCATCCGTCGTGACCAGGCGTGCATGGTGGTGACGGCATCGAGGTACTGGGCGGCGGACATCGCCGCACCGATCTCGGCGTAGAGCAGGTTGTGGGCCTCGTAATGCTCGTCGGTCACGGGGAAGCCGGCGATCGACTCGAACCACGCCTTGTCCGCCGCCGAGCAGGCCATGACGACTGCGGAGAAGGCGCCACGGAACTCGTCGGCCGTCAGCGCATCGGGCCAGGCCTCCTCGACGTGATGGCCGAGCGACTCCAGCAGCCGGCCGGCCCCCTCGGCGGCGGCCACGCACTCCGGACCCACGGCGTCGCCGAGGGACCGCCCGCTGAACACACCGATGCGCAGCCGACCCGGATCGGCGCCGACCTCGGCCGACAGCGGGCCGGCGAGTGGCGGGGCGATGTACGGGTCGCCGGGCTCGTAGCCGATCATCACATCGAGTGCCGCCGCCGTGTCCCGGACGGTGCGGGTCACCACCCCGTCGGTGGTGCAGCCGGCCCACGACTCGCCGACGGCCGGGCCGCTGCTGATCCGGCCGCGTGACGGCTTCAACCCGACCAGCCCGCACGCCGAGGCGGGGATGCGGATCGACCCGCCGCCATCGCCGGCGTGCCCGATGGCGACGATGCCGGCGGCGACGGCTGCGGCGGACCCGCCAGAGCTTCCACCCGTGGAGTGCGCGGGATTCCACGGGTTGCGGCAGGCCCCGTAGGCCAGCGACTCGGTGCTGATGATCGTGCCCAGCTCGGGAACGTTGGTCCGCCCGATGCTGACGAATCCGGCGCGCCGCAGCCGACGGTAGAGGTAGGAGTCCTCCGGCGCCCGGTAGCCGAGCTGGCGCATCAGCCGGGTCCCGAAGTGCATCGGTTCGCCGGCCTGGGCGCACCCCAGGTCCTTGATGACCATCGGGACCCCGGCGAACGGTCCCCAGGCAGCCGGCCCGCCCGCATCGACTGCGGCGGCCTCGGCCCGGGCGGCCTCGTGGCGCGGGTGGATGATGGCGTTGAGCGTCGGGTTCCATCGCTCGGCCGCGGCGATGGCAGCGTCGACCAGCTCGGTGGCGGTGACCTCGCCTCGGCGGATCAGGTCGGCCTGGGCGACACCGTCGAGGTGGGAGAGCTCGCCGGGCGCCGTGGACTCGGGTGCGGTCATCCCCGAACTGTAGGGGCGCAGGCGGCGTCGAGTCGTAGCCTCTCGGCGTGCGTGTGGTCGCAGCTGCCGACAAGTTCCGCGGCTCGGCCAGCGCGGCCCAGGTGGTGGAGGCCATCGGCGCGGCCTGCTGGGAGTTGGGCCACGACTGCGTCGAGGTACCGATGGCGGACGGCGGCGAGGGGACACTGGAGGTGCTCGGGGGGCCGACTCGCCAGTCGGTGGTCACCGGTCCCCTGGGCGATCCGGTCACGGCGGCCTGGCGGCTGAGCGGTGGGGTCGCCGTGATCGAGATGGCGGCCGCGTCCGGGCTCGAACTGGTGGGCGGGCGCTCCGGCAACGATGCCCTGGCCGCCACCACGACGGGCACCGGCGAACTGATCGACCAGGCGCTCGATGCCGGAGCACGCACGATCATCGTCTGCCTGGGCGGGTCGGCCACCACTGACGGGGGCCTCGGCGCGGTGCGGGCGATCACCGCGCCGGCCCGGCTGCGCCGGGTGGAGCTCCTGGTGGCCTGCGACGTCGACACCGCCTTCGTCGACGCCGCCGCCGTCTTCGGCCCGCAGAAGGGGGCCAGCCCGGCCCAGGTTCGCCTGCTCACCGCCCGCCTGGAGCGCCTCGCCCAGGTCTACCGCCACGACTACGGCATCCACCTCGAGGGTGTGACCGGGGCCGGCGCGGCGGGCGGGTTGGCCGGAGGTCTCGCCGCGCTGGGCGGGCGGCTGGTGCCCGGCTTCGACCTCGTGGCCGACCGGGTCGATCTCCACGACAAGCTGGCCGGTGCCGATCTGGTCATCACCGGCGAGGGCCATCTCGACGCGCAGAGCTTCGCCGGGAAGGTGGTCGGCGGGGTGGCGGCCATGGCCGCCGACTGCGGAGTCGAGGTGGCCGCGGTGGTGGGACGATCCGATGACGAGGTGCGCGACCGGATCCGCCACGTCAGCCTGGTCGAGCGGTACGGCGAGGAGCGAGCTCTGGCCGAGCCGCTCGGCTGCATCCGCCGCGCCACGGCGGAGCTGCTGAGCGGAGGCTGACGGAATCCGTCAGGTGCCGGCGGTCGCCGTGCTGCCGCCACCCGCCGTCGTGTCGGACGTGGTGCTGCTGGCCCCGGCGCACATCTTCTGCAGCGTCTTGCCGGCCTTGTCCGATCCGAGCATGACGATGACCCCGGTGCCGGCGTCGGGCTTCGGGTCGAGCGCCAGCGTGGCAGGCTGCTCCTTCGGATCGCCCTTGATGCACATGTCGCGCTTGACGGCGAGCGCCACCTTCTGGGCGGCGGTGTTGCCGGACACGTAGTAGACGACTGTGGTGGTCAGCTTGGTGGACGAGGAGATGGGCGTGCTGGTCGTGTAGCCCTTGTCCTTCAGCAGGTTGCTGGCCAGCTTGGCGACGCCGGAGGTCGGTGACGCGTTGGCCACCTGGACCGGCGAGCCCTTGATCGACGGTGTCAGCGTGCCGGCGTCGGTGCTGGGGGTGCCGCCGCTGGTGTCGGCGGTGCCTCCCGTGCCGAGATCGACGGTCGTGCTCAGCGTGGTGTTCAGCGCCGGCACCGTGTCCTGCGGCTTGGTCGTGGTGCCGTCGTCGTCGCTCAACTTCTTCAGCACCAGCAGCCCGAGGATGACGGCGACGACGGCGACTCCAATGGCGACGGTCGAGCCCATGGGCAGGCCGCTGCGGCCGGCGGGCTTCGAGGGTTGCTCGGCACTCATCGTGGTGCTCCTTTGTCCGGTATCGATTAGGCGCGAGACGTCGACCCGGCCTCGGCGGACGTGCCGTCGAGGTGGGCCCGACGACGCCGTTCTCTCCCCCGCCGCAAGCGGCGGACCACGAGTGGATCGAGATCCAGCGCCGCCGGGTGGTCGATGACCCGGCTGAGTTCGAGATTGTAGTCCTCCAGCGAGCAGCCGAACCGCGCCCGGACGGTTTCCACCTTGTCGCCGTCCTCGGTGAACCAACGGCCTTCGAAGCGCAACATGGCCACGGCGCGCTCGGAGAGTGCGGCCGGATGGTCACCGGGCAGGGCGGGTGCGGATTCGGAGACGCGATCGTCGGGGGAACTCACCGGTACAGCCTGCCCGTTACGCAGGTGTAATTACAAGTAGGGCATCCGAGCCGTTGGCGTGACCGACCTACGCTGGGCGGCCGTGGACCACCGCCCGTTCCTGATCGGCGTCGCCGGCGGATCGAGCTCGGGAAAGACGACGGTCAGCGAACGGCTGGCCGCGCTCGCCGGCAGCGCGGCGGTGGCACTGATCAAGCTCGACTCGTACTACGTCGACCATCCGGAACTGCCCGTCGAACAGCGGGCGATGGTGAACTACGACCACCCCGACGCCTTCGACTGGCAGTTGCTCAACGATCATGTGGCCGCGCTCACCGCCGGGGCCAGCGTGCCGGTCCCGGTGTACGACTACGTCCACCACCGCCGCGGCGACGAGGTCCGCACCATCCACCCTGCCCGGATCATCGTCGTCGACGGCATCCTCGTGCTCGCCGAGCCGGTGCTGCGTGACCGCTTCGACCTCAAGGTGTTCGTCGATGCCGAGGCGGACATCCGCTTCATCCGCCGGCTGCGCCGGGACATGGTCGAGCGTGGTCGCAGCGCCGACAGCATCATCGAGCAGTATCTGACGACGGTGAAACCGTGCCACGAGCAGTTCATCGAGCCGAGCAAGCGCTACGCCGACGTGATCATCCCCCACGGCGGGCGCAACGAGGCCGCGCTCGACGTCCTGCTGGCCCGGGTGCGTGAACTCGCCGACGTGTGATGCCCCCAGGGCTGACCCCATTGCCACGGCGACGGGTCGGGCCTACCATGCGCGGATGCGACGGTTCCGTGTCGCCGCCGCCGTCGGCGCCCTGGTGTGCTCGACGATCGTGCCGGCGCTCCCCACGGCTGCTGCACCTGCTCGGCCCCAGGTGGCCGGCCCGGCGCTCCACGTCGAGCAGTTGGTCACCGGCCTGTCGATCCCGTGGGACGTGGCGCCCACGGCCGACGGTCTGCTGTACACCGAGCGGGCCGGACGGGTCTGGTTCCGCACCACCGGCGGCGTCGCCCGGCGGATCGCCGCGTGGATGGGTGACCTGTGGGTGTCCGGTGAGACCGGGCTGATGGCCATCGCCATCGACCCGGCCTTTGCCAGCAACCGTCGGGTGTACACCTGCCAGGGGACCACGGACCGGTACAACACGGTGCAGGTGGTGGCGTGGAGGATGGACGCCGGCTACACCCGGATGATCCGGGTCAACGACCCGCTCGTCGGCGGGATCGATGGGCGATCCGGTCGTCACGGCGGGTGCCAGTTGCGCTTCGACACGGCCGGTCGCCTGCACATCGGCACGGGCGACGCGGCGTACGGCACCAACCCGCAGAACCGGTGGTCACTGGCAGGCAAGACGCTGCGGGTCAACCGGTTCACCGGCGCCGGCGTGTCCGGCAACCTCACCTACGGCGACCACCGCATCTACACCATCGGACACCGCAACGTGCAGGGTCTGGCCGTGGCCCCGGACGGGACGATGTACGAGGTCGAGCACGGCACCGATCGGGACGACGAGATCAACGTGCTGATCGCTCGGCGCAACTACGGCTGGAACCCGGTGCCCGGGTACAACGAGACCCGCCCGATGACCGACCTGGTGCGCTACCCGACGGCCGTGCGCGCCGTGTGGACGTCGGGGTACCCGACCGTGGCTACCAGCGGCGCGGCCTTCCTGGTCGGTTCGCAGTGGGGGGCGTACAACGGCGCGCTGGCCGTGGCCTGCCTGAAGGGCAGCCAGCTGCGCATCTTCCGGATCGTCAACGGAGCGGTCGTCAGCCAGTGGATCCCGGCCGAGCTCGACCACACCTACGGCCGGTTGCGCGCCGCCGAGCTCGGGCCGGACGGGGCGTTGTACGTCACCACCAGCAACGGAAGCGCCGACTCGATCCTGCGGATCACGCCGGCCTGATCCGCGTGATGCTCAACCCGTGACGCCGAGGTAGCGCAGCACCGCGACGACCCGGCGGTTGTGGTCCAGATCCTCGATCAGGCCGAGCTTGTCGAGGATGTTGCGCACGTGGACCTCCACCGTCCGCTCCGACAGGTACAGCCGGCGGGCGATGCCGGCGTTGCTCAGCCCCTCGGCCACCAGTGCCACCACCTGGCGCTCGCGCTCGGACAGGCCGACCTCGGCGAGGGCGTCGTCCTTCGGGCGAAGCAGCTTGGCCACGACCGCTGGATCGATCACGCACTCGCCTGCCGCCACCCGTCGCACGGCGTCGACGACGGCGGCCGGATCCATGACCCGGTCCTTCAGCAGGTACCCGACCTTGCCGACCCCCGAGGCGATCAGCGGTGCCACATCCTCGGCTTCGATGAACTGCGACACGATCAACGCCGCGCACTGTCGGTGCAGCGAACGGATCTCGTCGGCCAGGCGGAGGCCCTCGTCCCGAAGTGTCGGCGGGAGCCGGACGTCCAGGATGGCGACATCCGGCTGGGCGTGCGCGACGAGCGCCCGGGCGGCGGCGTAGTCGGCGGCAACGCCGACGATCTCGAAGCCGGCCTGTTCGAGGATGGTGACCAGTCCCTGACGAGTCAGGAGCTGGTCCTCGGCCACCATCACCCGCACGGGATCACCGCCTCCACCTCTGGACCGCCGCCGAGACGGCCGCCGAGCGCGGCGATCAAGTCGGGCAGCACCCCGTCCGCCCCGGCGCGACGCTCGGCGACATCGGACGAGATGGTCAGCTGGCCGTGGGTGACGACGGCATGCAGCCGGCGCGCCCCATGGCCGACCGCCTCGGCAAGGACGGCGTAGGCGGCACGCTCCACCTCCGGCGCCAGGCGGGTGGTGGGCAGCCCGCTCAGTTCGACGGCTGCGCATCCGAGCTGACGCTCAACCCACTACGTGACAACACGCACCACCGACCGGCCACCGTCCCGAACCGATTGCGCCTGCGCCGACCGCCCCCCTCGCCACGCTACTTCGGTCGCTGGCATGCTGGGCGCGGGTGGAGCACCACGACGACGTCATGAGCCAGCTACCCGAGGACGTACGCGCCTACCTCGACGAGCTGGTCCGCCGGTGTGTCGAGGTGATCGGCAACGATCTGCTCGGCGCATGGCTCCTCGGCAGCGCCGCGCACGGCGCGTACGAGCACGGCACCAGCGACATCGACGTGATGCTCGTCACCGGGTCGAGGTGGCCGGAGGACGACCGTCGGCGGCTCGGTGGCCGCCTCGTCCATCCGGAGTTCCCGTGCCCGACCTCAGGTCTGGAGCTGGTCTGGTACGCCGCGGCGGACCTCGCACCGATCGATGATCCCGTCTGGTACCAGCTGAACGTCAACGGTGGCCTGCAACGGGCCTCGATGATCAGCCTCGCTCCTGACGATTCACCGAACTACTGGTCCGTCCTCGATCTGGCGGCGGCCCGACAGGTGGGTGTGACGCTGTACGGCGCTGCGGCCGACGCGACCATTCCTGCCGTTCCGGCAGCGCGCCTGCACCAGGCCATTGCCGAGTCGCTGGCCTGGCACGACGCCGCCGACGCCGGCTCGCCGAACCGGGTGCTCAACCTGGCCCGGCTGATCGTCCTGCTGGAGGAGGGTCGATGGCTGTCCAAGCCGGCCGGTGCGGTGCACCTGGGACGGCAGGAGCCGAAGTTCCGACCGGCGCTCGATGAGGCCGCGCTGGCGCGCGCCGAGGGGCGGTGGATGGATCCGGCCCTCGCCGCACCGCTGAGCGAGCGCGTCGCCGGTTTGCTGGACGGCGGCCGCTGACCGCCCCCGTCGGCAGCGTGCGAAGACCCACCGCTAGCCTGACCGCCGCGCCGGGTTAGCTCAGTCGGTAGAGCACTTGACTTGTAATCATGTGGTCGCGAGTTCGATTCTCGCACCCGGCTCCAACGGGTCCCGGCCCGTGAGGGCGACGCTGGGCCATCGTCGTCACGCAGGCGACCAGGCGGGGTCCCGACCGAGCAGGCCGAGCAGACGATCGAGGTCGGTGCCGTCGTCCACGGCAACGGCGTGGGCAAAGCTGGCACCCGGGGAGCGCACCGCGTCCGTGTCGGGGATGGACTGCGCCATCGGGAGGCAGGCGCGCACCGCGTCAGGGTCGGGGAGGTAGTCGACGCCAAGTGTCCTGGCGAAGTCCCACCCGTGCACGACTGAGTCGATCAGGTGCATGGTCAGGGCGACCCGGCGAGGAAACGTCCCGAAGGTGTTGATCGCCATCTCCGGCGCCGCGCCGACAACGAACGCCTTGATCACGTCGTCGACCGAGCGGCGGTAGCGCAGGACCAGGTCGTCGCTGTCGGCCAGCGAAGCCGCCGTGGTCCAGTCCGTGGCGCTGCCGCGACGAGCAGCCAGGGCGAATGCCGTGTTCTCGCTGATCTGATGACGCAACAGGTCGGCCAGGTTCCATCCCGCGCAGGGCGTGGGGCGGCTCAGATCGGTCGCCGAACTCCCGGCGAGCACGTGGTCGACGATCGCCAGGCTCCGCCGGTCAAGAGCAATCAGGGCATCCAACGGCTCGGCCACAGGTGCGAGCCTACGAGGCCGTCCTGGAGCGCCGGGCGCGTCACGTCTCCGCTTCGGGGCGGTGTCGTTCAGCCCACTCGGTGGCGAGCAGCGCATAGGAGAGACCGTCCAGCCAACCGCGCCGGCGGTGCAGCCCATCGCGAAGGAAGCGCCCCTCGCAGCGCATGCCGATCCGTTCGAGCAGGCGCCTGGACGGCTCGTTGTCGGCGAACAGCTCGCCGTGACGCGACGCACGCCAAGGTCACGAAAGCACAGGGCCAAGGCCTCCGCCGCCGCCTCGGTGGCCAAGCCCTGCCCGGCGACGGCGGGATCGAAGGCGTAACCGAGCTCGGCCTCGACTCCCCGCGCCCCGTCCTCCACCTCGCGCTGCGCCCACCCATCTCCGAGACGGACCATCACGTCGCTGATCACCTGACCGCGCCACTCGGCGACGAGATGATTGCCGATGTGCTCGCCGAAGTAGCGGGTAGTGAAGTACGCCAGGTCGGCACCGTCGGACGGCAACCACTCGGCCACCTCGGGCAGGCGTCGATAGGAGTGGACGGCGCCAAGATCGTCCAGCACCATCGGGCGAAGCAGCAGGCGCGCCGTGTGCCGCGGCCAGGTCAGGTCGAGCAGGCGTGCCATCAGCCGAACCTATCCAGCTCGCAGCCCCGTTCCCGTCCCGACGCCCTCAAACGTCTGTGACTGGCTGAGCGCTCAGCATGGCGACGCGCCGGATGGTCGTCGGAGTTCGTGCGACGCCGACGAGCTTCCGTGTCTGCCCGACGGCCAGCGCACCGTCCGCGCTACGGTCCCGACGATGACGTTGCTTCGTGACCGGCGTTTCGCGGCTCCTCTGGTGCTGATCGCTGCAACGACGATGGTCGGGCTGCATCCGGGTCGCACCATCGCCACGCCCGCTCCGAGCGGTTCGCCGCGGGCCGGCGTCGTGTCGGTCAGTGCCTCGGACGGATCGAGAACGACCGTGCCGGTGAGCGTCGTCGAGTCGTCCGCGCCGATCTCCACGTCCTCCTCCACGTCGACCTCCACCACGCCCAGCGTCGGAGGGACTCCGGCCGGGTACGAGGTCGTCGACCGCGGCATGCGCGCCGGCGCCACACGGTTGCACTTCGAGGTCGGGCCGATCCCGGTAAAGAGCGGTCAGAACAACATCACCGTGAGCGCGCCGGGCATTCCCAAGCCGCCCGGTGACGGATTCATCACTCGTATCGCCCCCAACCTGCGACTGGCCGACGGATCGATCCCCGCCGTCGACGTCATCCACCTCCACCACGGGGTCTGGCTCAACCTCTCACGCAAGGACGCCACCCGCCCCCACCTGCCGGAACGATTCTTCGCGGCTGGTGAGGAGAAGACCATCACACAATTGCCCGTGGGCTACGGCTACCCGGTGAAGGCCGACGACGTGTGGATCCTCAACTACATGATCCACAACCTGTGGCCCACCGAGACGGAGGTGTGGGTCACCTACGACCTCGACTTCGTCAGCGCCTCGGCACCGGAGGCCGCAGGCATGACGCCAGCCCGGCCCGTGTGGCTGGACGTCAAGAACGGCTCCGCTTATCCGGTGTTCGACGTGCACCGCGGCGACGGGGCGAACGGGCAGTTCACGTTCCCCGATCAGGCCACCGGCACGCACAACAACTCCGAGGCGGCCGACCACCCGCTGGACACCTCGTTGAGCAACCAGTGGACGGTCGACCGAAACGGCGTACTCCTCGCCACCGGTGGCCACTTGCATCCGGGGGGCTTGCACACCGACCTGTGGCTCCAGCGGACCGGCGCGGCGGCACTGGACGGTCACGGCAAGCCGGGCGCACCCGATGTCGCTCACCTGTTCGAGTCCACGGCCGTCTACTACGAACCGGCCGGTGCCGTCTCGTGGGACGTGGCCATGTCGACCACCCCGGAGACCTGGAGGGTGGCAGTGCAGGCCGGCGACGTCCTGTCGACCAACGCGACCTACGACTCGGCGAGAGCCTCGTGGTACGAATCGATGGGGATCATGGTGCTGTGGATGGCCGACGCCATTCACACGGGTGACCGCGCCGCCGACCCGTTCCAGACCGCCGTCGACGTGAAGGGCGAGTTGACCCACGGCCACCTCTCCGAGAACGACCACCACGGCGGCGAACCGGCGCCGAAGTACTTCGACCTGACTGCGGCCCCAAGCGGTTCGCCCACGGCTGACATCGCCATCGCCGACTTCGCCTACGCCCGCGGCGACATGCTCGTGGGCAACGCGCTGCCAACCGTCGCGGCAGGCGCGACGATCACGTTCGACAACGTCGACGCGCCGCTGGGCAACGGGATCTGGCACACCGTCACCGCGTGCCGCGCGCCCTGCAACGCCGGGACCGGGATCGCCTATCCCTTGGCCGACGCCGAGATCGACTTCGACTCCGGCCAGCTCGGCCAGAGCGGCCCGCCCACCGCTCGGCGGGTGACCTGGACCACCCCGAAGGACCTCCCGGCGGGGACCTACACGTACTTCTGCCGGATCCATCCGTTCATGCGCGGCGGGTTCCGGGTGACCGCCCACGCCTAGATGACCGATCGCAACCGACCACCGTGGTGGGCGCGGGCAGTGGACCACGCCTTGGAGGCCACCGTCGTCGGCAGCTTCACCGATCTCGGTGTGGCGGCCCGCAGACGCCTGCCTGGCTGGGAGGAGCCACGTGACGGCGCGCTGACCGGGAAGGTCGCCGTCGTCACCGGCGCCACGTCGGGCATCGGTCAGGCCCTGGCTCGCCAACTCGTCGAACTCGGAGCAACCGTTCACCTCGTCGGGCGCGACGCCAAGAAGCTGGACTCGACCGTCGCCGCACTCCGAAACGGTCGACCGGCCAGATCCGTCGCCGGCCACCGCGCCGATCTGGCCCGGCTCGCCGACGTCCGCCGGCTGGCCGCCACCGTCCATCATGCCGAGAGGCCGATCGACGTGCTGGCCCACGTGGCCGGCGCGCTGGTTCACGAGCGCCAGCACACCACCGACGGCATCGAGCTCACCGCGCAGGTCCACGTGGTCGCGCCGTTCCTGCTGACCACACTGGTTCTCGACTCGCTGGCGGTCGACGCCCGAGTGATCACGATGACCTCCGGCGGCATGTACACCCAGCGCCTCGACGTCAACGCTCTGTTCGACCCGCCCGAGCCGTTCAACGGGACCGTGGCCTACGCCCAGGCCAAACGGGCCCAGGTCGAGCTCAACGGCGAGTGGGCGCGCCGCTACCCCGACCGTCGGATCGGGTTCCACGTGGTCCATCCCGGTTGGGCGGACACACCGGGCGTCCAGACCGCGTTGCCCGGCTTCGCCCGAGTCATGGGGTCACGGCTGCGCACGGCGGACGAGGGTGCCGACACCGCGGCGTGGTTGGCCTGGAGCGAAGCCGTCACGCCTCCGGGTGGGGAGCTGTGGCACGACCGGCGCCGCCGGCGAACCGTCGTGCTGCCATGGACCGCGACCGACGACGCCGACCGCAATCGGCTCTGGAACGAGGTGGCCGACCGGGCAGGTACCTGATCCGCACGGCTCTGCCGCAGTCAGGTTGGCATGGTGAACGCCGCGGCCAGCAGCGCTCCCAGGTCGTCGAGCCCACCCGGCGACGGGCGTTGAGCCGGGGCGACCCGGCGCAGATCCTTGAGGCCCGAGCCGGTCAGGACCGCCACCGGACAGTCCGACGTCGCCAGCCGACCCTCGGCCACGTCTCGGCTGATCGCCGCCACGGCGAGGGCAGCGGCGGGCTCGACGAACACGCCCTCCCGGGTGGCGAGCAGTCGTTGTGCGTCCCACGCCTCCTGGTCGGTCACCGCACAACCCCAACCTCCCGACTCGCGCACGGCACCCGCGGCGAGCAGTCCGTCAGGTGGAGACGGCAACTGCAGGCCGGAGACGGTGGTGGTGCAGGCGGCGGATACGGGTGCGTCGAGCGCGCCCGACAGGTACCCGACGATCGGGGCACAACCCGCCGGCTGGGCGCAGACCAGCTTCACCCTGCCCGGCGCTCGTCGGGCCAATCCCCGAGCCACCGCGACCAGAAGACCCCCGCCTCCGGCCGGGACGTAGGCGTGGGTGAAGGCTCCTTGATCAGCGAGCTCCTCGCCGATCGCTTCGGCGCCGGCCATTCCCTCGGGGTTGTAGCGGTAGGCGGTGATGGCCAGCTGGAGCCGGTACTCCAGCGCGAGCTGCTCGATGCGGTCCATCTCCGGCGGGCCGAGCGTCGACATCGCCAGCATGGCCGCGCCATAGGGAGCAACCGACTGGAGCTTCTCCGACGGCGCATCGGCAGCGACGCACAGGAACCCGCGCAGCCCGGCGCGGGCTCCGTATGCCGCCATCGCCGCACCTGCGTTGCCCGACGAGGTCCCGATCCAACCCCGGGCGCCGCATCGCACGGCTGCATCCATGGTCTTGGCGGCGATCCGGTCCTTGTACGAGCCGGTCGGGTTGATCCACTCCGCCTTCGCCCACATGCCTCGAAGTCCGGTGTGCGACGCAAGATCGCTCAGTTCGATGACCGGCGTGTTGCCTTCCCCCAGGCCGCTTCGCCCACCGGTCACGGATCGACGTCCCGGCGAGCCACGATGCACACCGTGTCCCCGGCCGAGACGCGTGCATCCCGGCGGGTGAGCATGACGACGCCGCCGGTGGGGGACGCGACGACATCGCCGGTCACCGCGTCGAGGTCCACGATCCGGGCGATCGTGTCGCCTTCATCGACGACATCGCCGACGCAGCGTTCGGCGACGAAGAAGCCCTCACGTGGTGCAACGATCCCGGCATCGGTGTTGCCATCGCCGCACACGCGAGTGGGTCGATGGGGAGACGGACCCGCACCGACCACCATCCCGAGGTGCTCGAGCACGCGGCGCGTGCCCTCGATGTACTGGTCCAGCTCTCCGGCGCGAATCGACCGCCCTCCGCGACCCTCGACATAGATGGCGGCGATGCCCAGCTCGGCCGCGATGCTGATCGACCGGCCGAGCGCCGGCGGCCCTCCGTGGCGCCAGGTGTACTCCGCGGCAAACGCCTCGGCACACCCACGCGACACGGCTGCGGCGCGACCGGCGTCGTGGTAGCCGCACAGGAACGGCATCTCGAACGAGGACCCTGCCGCGTGCAGGTCGATGATCACGTCACAGCCGCGGATCGCCTGCTCGGTCAGGGCGTGTGCGACCTGCTCGGTCGGACGTCCGTCGGGGCGGCCGGGAAACGATCGCGCCAGATCACCATGGTCGACCGGGCTGCACCGAGCGGCCGCCCGCCAGGCCGCTGGATGCGCCGGTCCGACGAGGCGGACCACGCCGCGCCCGAGGTCAGTCGCCAACGTTCGCGCCAGCGCGTTGACCGCCAGCACTCCCTCGTACTCGTCGCCGTGCACCCCACCCAGGACGGCGACGGTCGGACCGGGCGACCGACCGCTCACGGTGCGCACGGAGGGCAGCTCGACACCCACCAGGTCACCCCGCCCTACGGCGACGCGACGGTTCGGCTCCGCTGAGCGCCGAGGCCGGTGATGCCGAGCTCCATCCGATCGCCGGCGACCAGGTACCGAGGCGGTCGCAGGCCGTGACCGACGCCGGCCGGTGTCCCGGTGTTGATCAGGTCGCCAGGTTCGAGCACCATGAACTGGCTGAGGTACCAGATCAGGTGGTCGACCGGGAAGATCATGTCCGAGGTGTTGCCGGTCTGCAACCGCTGGTCGTTCACGTCCAGGAAGAGATCCAGGTCCTGTGGGTCTTCGACCTCGTCGGCCGTCACGACCCACGGCCCACACGGGTTGAACGTCGCACAGTTCTTCCCCTTGTCCCACTGGCCGCCCCGCTCCAGTTGGAACTCCCGCTCGGACACGTCGTTGGACACCGCGTAGCCGGCCACGCAGCGCATCGAATCGGCCGGACTGTCGAGATACGAGGCGACCGTTCCGATGACGACCGCCAACTCGACCTCCCAGTCGGTCTTGCGCGAGCGACGCGGGATGTGCACGTCGTCATTCGGGCCGACCAGGGTGCTGGCGGTCTTCAGGAAGACGATCGGTTCGGCCGGGATCTCCATCTCCGACTCGATCGCATGCTGCCGGTAGTTCAACCCGATGCACACGATCTTGCCGGGACGGGTGAGCGGCGCACCGAGGCGCCAACCGGTGACGTCGAGGTCTGGCACGGCTTGCCGCTGCACCGCCTCACGCAGTCGGTCGAGCCCGCCGGATGCGAAGAAGTCGGGATGGTAGTCGTCGGTGACCGGCCGGGCGTCGAGGACCTGTCCGCCGTCGAGGACGACCGCCGGGACCTCGCGTCCAGGATCTCCGTAACGAGCCAGCTTCATCGGGCAGTTCCGGTTGCGCCGACGGGTTCGGCGGCGACAGGAAATGCAGCGCGCAACAACGCCCTCGTCGAGGCCAGATGGTCGCCCATCGCGTCGGCTGCGGCGTTGTGGTCTCCGGCTGCCAGGTAGTCGATGATGGTTCGGTGCTCCTCGTCCGCAGCGTCGTCACGAAAGCCGACCGACATGCGTTGGTACCGTTCGGCGTGCATCCACAGTTGCTCGATCAGCTTCAGGCGCCGGGGTGAGTTGCATCGCCGGTAGATGAGGAAGTGCACGTCGCGGTTCAGTTCCACGACCTTGCTGGTCTCGTGCCGCCGATTGGCGATCTGGATGCGTTGGACCTTGTCGCGTAGCAACTCGATGTCCCGCTCGCTACAGGGGCGTGCCCGGCGCACCGCCTCGCACTCGATCTCGATCCGCAAGTCGTACAGCTCCTCGAGATCCTCGAGTGACAGCGGCGTCACCCAGGCACCGCGGTTGTGGCGAAAGGTCACGAAGCCTTCCGACTCGAGGATGCGCATCGCCTCCCGGACCGGGATGAAACTGGTGCCACATCGTTCCGCGATGGCGCTGGGGAGCAGCTTGGTGTCATGGCCGTAGTGGCCGTCGATGATGCCCTGACGGATGTGTTGGACGACCACGTCGACCGAGCTGTCTCCGTAGGCGCTGCTGCGTGCCGCGCCGTCGACGATCGGCTTCCTCGACCGGGGCATGACCACGAATCATATACTATTCGGACTGGTGGAGGATCCGACCCCTGCTTGGCGCCGCTCGTGCAGGTGATCCGAGGCGGGTCGATCACCGTCGAACTCGACGAGCGTCTGGGCGGGGAGATCCGCCGGGTGACCTGTGGTTCGATCGAACTGCTGGCGGCGTACGACTGGCGCTCGCCGGTGGGAGTGTCGCGGAGTACCGGGTACGGCGACGAACGGCTGGACTGGCTGTCGGAGTATCGCGGCGGCTGGCAGCTGCTGGTTCCGAATGCGGGAGCCGCAACCGTGGTCGACGGCGTCCCGCTGCCGTTCCACGGTGAGTGGTCCAGGACGCAGGTGAGCGTGACGCAACGGGCCGTCGATCGTGTGGTCATGGAAGCCGGAACGCGTCTCCCCCTCGTCGTCCAACGGGAGGTTCGCGTCGCCCGGGAGCCCGATCGTGTGGTGGTGCGAACCTCGGTGTCGAACCAGTCCGACCGCACCGTGCCATTCGTCTGGGGAGAGCACCCGGCCTTCACGGTCGGCCATGGTGACGTCGTCGATCTGCCGCCGTCGCAGATCCTGGATGTCGCTGGCACTCCCGTGGGCAGGTGGCCGATGGCCCGCCGAGGCAGTCTCGCTCAGGTCGACGCCACCCGGCCGGTGGAGTCCGTTCACTTCGCCGTCGAGCTGACCGGGGGATGGGCGGGCCTTCGCCGACGCTGCGGCGGCGTTGCCCTGGCCTGGCAGCTGGAGGACTTCCCGGCTGTCTGGCTGTGGCACGAGATCGGCAGCGCCGGGTTCCCCTTCTACGGCCGGACCTCGCTGGTCGCCATCGAGCCGGCTTGCTGTTGGCCCGGCGACGGGCTGGCCGGTGCGATCAGCCGCGGCCAGGCGTTCACCGTGGCTCCTGGGCAGTCCCGCTCCACCGCGGTCGCGCTGATCCCGTTCGAGCCCTCCGATCGGGCGCTGTGCGGGGCAACCCTCGATGGCCGGCTGGAGTTCTCCGGGTGACGCCCGACTGGTCACGGTTGCGCGGGAAGGGCGTTCCGGCCGCGCTCCCCGACGGGACCCGCTGGAACCTGTTCGACCCCGAGTCGGTGTTCCCCGTCGCCGTCCTGTTGCAGTCGGCGCTCGATGGAAACCGCGCTGCGATGTCGGACTACTGCCGGCGGGTCGGAGTGTCGCTCGCCCCGCACGGCAAGACGACGATGTCGCCCGAGCTGTTCGCATTGCAAGTGCGCGACGGTGCCTGGGCGATCACGGCCGCCAACGTCTACCAAGCCGACGTGATGCGGCGCAGCGGCGTCCCACGAGTGCTCATCGCCAACGAAGTCACGGCGCCCGCAGACATCAGATGGTTGGCGGACCAGGTCGACGCAGGCTTCCCGATCGTCTGCTACGTGGACTCGCTGGATGGCGTCCGACTGCTGGAGGACGGTCTCCGCCGTCGGCACACCAGCCGCACGCTGGACGTGCTCGTCGAGCTCGGCGTGACCGGTGGACGAGCCGGGGCGCGCTCCATCGAGGACGCCATGGTGGTGGGGCGCGCCGCCGCGGCCTCGCCGGCGTTGCACGTCATCGGGGCGTCCGGGTTCGAAGGGATCATCTCGGCGACCACCACCCGTACGGCCGGGCAGCATGTCGACGATTTCCTCGACGACCTGGCGACGCTGGCCGAGAGGATCGGGGCTGAGGGCTTGGTGACGCCGGCGGACGAACTGATCGTCAGCGCCGGCGGCAGCGTGTTCTTCGATCGCGTTGCCGCCCGCCTGTCCGCGGTTCGATCGACGTTGCCGGTTCGCGTCGTCATTCGCAGCGGTTGTTACCTCAGCCACGACGACGGCGTGATCGACGAGCTCTCACCCTTGGGGCTCCACCCACGGGTTCCCGGTGACATCTTCCGCGCCGCGCTCGAGGTCTGGGCGCCCGTGCTGTCCCGTCCAGAACCGAGTCGTCTGATCATCGGGGCCGGGAAGCGCGACGTCTCCACGGACGGCCTCCTGCCACGCATCACCAGGTGGGTGGAACGCGGGACACGCCGGATCCGCTCGCTCCCCGCTGCATGGCGAGCCGTACGGGTCGACGATCAGCACGCCTACTTCGACGTCGAACCCGATACGACCGTCTCCGTGGGCGACCTCGTCTCACTCGGGATCTCCCACCCGTGCACGACCTTCGACAAGTGGAAGGTGATCTGGGTGGTCGACGACGAGTACGAGGTCGTCGACGTGGTCACCACCGAGTTCTGACTCAGCGTGGACGTGGCGCCGAGCGGTCCGGGGACCACGTCGCCTGCGGCTCGAACGGGAACAACGGGCGCCGGCGGTGCCGGTAGGACAACGCCGACAGGTCGGCGCTGGTGCAACCGGCCGTGTTCAGCTGGATCATCTCGGCGGCAATCGGTTCGTAGGCACCACGTGGCGAGTGCACACCCTTGGCGACGATGATGTCCAGGTCCTCCGGGACCAACCCAACGCTGGTCAGCTCGGCGCGACTCGTGTTGCCCATCGGTCGCGACGTGAGCAGCACCAGGTGGCCGTCGTCGGTCTCGATCAGGGCGCGAGGCCCAGCGTCGAAGAAGCGGAAGCCGCCGTGGACCACACCAGGGTCCTCGAAGCGGCCGTCGTCGAGATGGCGCACCCGGCCGATCACCTCCACCGGGTTGCCGTGCAGGTCGTCGGTGTGGCCACCGACGTGCAGCCTCACGGTGGCACCGAGCCCCGCCAGGTTGCACCGGTCGACCGCATCCGGGTCGCACAGCGAGTGGAACAGGTTGCGCACGCCCAGACGCTGCGCCGCCGCCAGCACGTGGGTGGAGTCGGCCGGACTGCCCCCGCCGACGTTGTCGCCCACGTCGAGGAGCACCACCGGCTTCCCCGGCGACACCGTGGCGCGACGGAGCGCTTCCTCGACCGTGACTGCCTCGCCGACGAACTCGTGGCGCATCGCCCACGCGGCGACGGCGAGCTGCCTGGCCACGTCCGCTGCCAGGTCACCGTCACCGTCAGCGACGGCGATGAACGACATCCCCATCTCCGGCACGTCAGCGTAGGGGAAGCCTTCGGCCACGCTGACGGACAGCACGCCGTCACCCCGGGCGAGTTCGGATGCCAGATCGATCAGCCGCCGCATCGGCAGGTCGTCGGTTCCCTGGCGGAGGATGTTGATGACCACCGGTGGTGTCTCCATGCGTATGACCGGCCGGATGGATCCCGCCGCCGTGGCCACTGCCAGATCGGCGACCTGCCGGGCCCGCTCGCGCGCGTCCACGTGTGGGTTAGTCAGGTAGGTGTTGAGCACATCGCAGCCCTCGACCATCCGTCGGGAGACGTTGGCGTGCATGTCCAGCGCCACCCCGAGCACCACCTCGGGGCCGACGGCGGCGCGCACCCGAGTGATGATCTCGCCGTCGGCGTCGCGGGCGTGCGCGGCGACCGCTGCGCCGTGCAACGCCAGGAGGACCACATCCCACGGGCCCTCGGACCGCAGCGCACCGATCATCCGCCCGACCAGGTGCTCGAAGGCCTCCTCGGTGATCATGCCCATCGGGTTCAGGTCGGCGTGGATCAGCGGCACGCACTCGACTCCCTCGAGTCCGGCGATCTCCAGGAAGCCGGCCAGGGTGGCGTGCGAGTTGGCGTACCGGGCAACGAGCGCGTCACCTTCGGTCACCCCACCCGCCAGGAATCGTTCGAGCGACGCCGGGACGGGCGCGAACGTGTTGGACTCGTGGTGGAACCCGAGCACGGCGACACGCCGCGTGGTCCGGTTCGCGGGCCCGTTCACGCCGGTCGCCGGAGCACGACGCCCGGACGCTCGCCGGTCAGCTCCCCGTCGGCGAGGACCAAGGTGCCGTTGACCATGACGTGGGTGATGCCGTCGGGTCTGGTGGCCGGCTGCTCGAACGTCGCCCGATCACCGACGAGGTCCGGGTCGAGCAGGACAAGGTCGGCGGCCTGGCCGGCAGCGATCAGGCCACGATCGGACAGTCCGAGCCGGCGAGCCGGTTCGGAGGTCATCTTGCGGACCGCCTCCGCCAGATCGATGACGCCAAGGTCGCGGACGTAACGGCCGAGGACGCGTGGGAACGTCCCGAACGAACGGGGATGCGGTTTCGCCGGGCCCTGATCGAGCGGGATGGCGTTGCCGTCCGATCCCACCACTGCCAAGGGGTGACGGAGGAACGCCGAGACGTCCTCGTCGGTTCGGTAGAAGAGCACGACCTGGATCTCGTTGCCGTACACCTCGCACAGCTGCAGGGTGAGCTCATCGGGTGGAACGCCGCGCCGCGATGCGGCCCGCTCCAGCGTGGTTCCGGCGAGACTGCCGTCCGGCGTGCTGGACACCACGAAGCGGTCCCACAACCAGGGGATGCCGTTGAACCACCCGGCAGACATGTCGTGCAGCGCCCGCCTGCGGATGTCTGGATCGGCGAGTCGCCGACGCATCGCTTCCGTCCCGCCGGCCTGCACCCACGCTGGGAGGTACTGCGTGAGCGAGGACGACGAAGCGTCGTACGGATAGACGTCGAAGTGGATGTCGACGCCCTCGGCCCGGGCCTGCTCGAACACGGCGAGGAGTTCCGCTCCAGTCCCCCACCGATCCGGACGATTGATGGCCAGGTGACTGAACTCGATCGCTGCGCCCGTGGCTCTGCCGACGGCGATCGCCTCCGCAACTGCGTCGCGCTCGTCACGTCCGACGGCCCGGGAGTGCGTGGCATACAGCGCACCGTGCCGGCCGACGACCTCGACCAGGGAGACGACCTCGCCGAAATCACCGTAGGCACTGGGGACGTGGGTGAGCCCCGTACTCATGCCGAAGGCACCCTGCGCCAGCGACTCGTCGAGGTCACCGATCATCCGATCCCGCTCCGCCGGGGTCGGCGGCCGCTCGTCGACGCCCATCGCCGCAACCCGCAAGGTGCCGTGCCCGACCAGCGAGGCCACATTCAGGCCGATGCCCTCCGTTGCGAGTGCTCGGGCATAGCCGTCGAGGTCGGTCCACCACGGCGTCAGTGGCGCCGTTGCCCGGGCGAGGTGGTCAGCATGCAGATCGAGCCGCGACGGTTCGATCGGGAAGGCCGAGAACGAGCAATTCCCGACCACCTCCGTCGTCACGCCTTGGCGGAGCTTGCTCTCACCGGTCCCGTCGACCAGCAGTGTGAGATCGGAGTGGGTGTGAATGTCGACGAATCCTGGGCACAGCACGGCCCCGTGGGCGTCGAGCACTCGCCGCGCCTGCCGGGTTTCCTCGGCTGTCGGCCAGCCCTGACCGACCATCGTGATCACGCCATTGGACACCGCCACGTGGCCTGGAAAGCTCGGGCCGCCGGTCCCGTCGACGACGAGGGCACCGACGACCAGCACGTCCAGTTCACCCGGCTGTCGCAGGACCACTGTCGAATTCTATAAGATCTGCGCTCCAGTCGCTGCCGGGAGGGAGTCGTAGGACATGACCGATGGCCCAGATCCGTTGCCGTTCTCGACGGCTCGAGCCAGCTGGCTGGCGATCACCACCGACGTGACCACCCACCTGCCCTTCTCCGCAGCCGTCGAGGCCAATGGGTTCGTGTTCGTCTCCGGCCAGGCGTCCGTGGACCGGACAGGGACGATCGTCACTGGCACGTTCGAGGAGGAGATGCGACGATCGCTGGACAACGTGATCCGCGTGCTGGCGGCCGCCGGCCTGGGACTGGAACACGTCGTGCGTGTCACCAGCTACGTGCACGACCCCGCCGACGTCAGGCGGTACAACGAGCTCTACACGGAGTTCTTCTCGCCGCCGTATCCGGCGCGCACGACGATCACCAGTTGTCTCTCACCGGCGCTCAAGTTCGAGATCGATGTGATCGCGGCGCGTCCCGTCGCCTGACGGTCAGGAACCGACGGTCGGGGACCGGCCGATGGGAATCGCCGGGTCGGCGAAGGCGTTGTCGTCGACCACGCACGGGGTGGACAACTCGAGGAGCAGGGCCGGACCGACCCCGGTGAAGCTGTGCCGCTCCCCCCGATCGATCCTCAGCACCTCGCCCGGTGCCAGCTCGACCGACACGGACGGCCGCTGGACTCGGAGGCGCCCGGCGACCACGAAGAAGGTCTCGGTCTTGTCCCGGTGGTGATGGGTCGGGCACGTCTGTCCGTCGAACACGAACAGGTACTTCCCGCAGTAACCGGCGTCGACCTCGTTGGCGATCCAACACTCGATCAACCCCGTCCGATCGAAGTCGCCCAGGCCGAAGTCGAGCACCAACGGCTCGACGGGCGGCAGGGCAATGCCCCACTCGGCGACGTGGGCGTAGAAGCGGGCCAGAGCGCGATCTCGCACCTCACCCCGCACGGAGATGGCCAGCCCCTTGTCGAGCGCGTCCATCGCCGCACTCACCCCTGACCGACCGCCGGGCGCAGGCGACCGTCGGTGGCGTGGATCATCCCGCGGATGTAGCCGTAGGCGAACAGCCGTCCCAGCATGGTGTAGCCCGGTACGCCGCCCTCCTCGCCCAGCATCTGGGGAACGTGGTCCGGGCGGATGGGGCCGACGAACCCGACCTCGCGGTAGGCACGCATGGCTTCGGCCATGTCGGTCTGGCCGTTGTCCTGCCATGTCTCGCGGAAGTCCTCCGCGGTTCCGACCACGTCTCGGAAGTGGACGTAGGCGATGTGCGGACCAAGCCGGCGGATCGTCGCCGGTACGTCGATCCCCATCTCCGAGAACGTGCCTTGGCAGAAGGCGATCTTGTTGCTCGGCGACGGGACGAGCTCGACCAGCCGCTCGAATCCCTCGACGTCGTGCATGATGCGGTCGTTGCCCAGCAGCTCCGCCAGAGGCGGGTCATCGGGATGCATCGCCATGACGACACCCGCCTGCTCGGCGACCGGGACGATCGCCTCCAGGAACCGCTGCAGATTGATCCACAGCTCGGGCCGCTTGGCACCTGGTTCGAGCGCCGCGGAGAAGGGCGGTCGCCCGGGAATTCGAGCGTGCTCCAGATCACGAAGACAGAAGGCCGTGGTCGTCGCTCCGCCCCGCTCGGGCGCGTCGACCGACGTACGGATCCAGTCGGTGCCGGCCATGAAGTTGTAACACAGCAATCCGATCCCGCGGTCCCCGAGGTGGCGCACGAGCGAGATCATCGCGGCGAGGTCGGTGCCGTCATCGGTGCCGAGCTTGATGCGGTCGATCGGCAGGTAGCCCTCGACGACGCCCACCTCCATGCCATAGGAACGAACCCGTGCCTGGAGCCGGTCGATCTCGGCGAGATCCGGTCCCGGGTATCGCAGCACGATCTCCTCCACCCCGCACTGGGCGGCGAGTGTGAGGTTCTCGTCCGAGAGCGGTGTGAGCACCGACGCCAGCCTCATGGAGGGATCCCTGTGGAACGTCGCCGGCTCAGAACACGATCAGGCCGCGGGCCTGCTCGCCTGCGGCCAGTGAGCGGAAGGCCTCGTCCGCTTCGTCGAGGTCGTAGCGCTGGGTGACCAGTTCGTCGATCTTGATCCGACCGGCCACGGCGAGCTCGACCAGTTCTGGGAACGCCACGAGCGGGTTGCTGGTGCCGTAGCGCGAGCCAACGATGCGGCGCTCCCCACCCATGAGCAGCCAGGGGTCGACCGGGAAGGTCGCGCCGGAGTCGGGCAGCCCGAGGACCACCTCGATTCCTTGCTTGGCCAAGATCGACAACCCTTGCTCCAGAGCCTTGATGTTGCCGACGGCGACGATGGTCGCATCGACACCGTGGCCGGTGAGCTTGGTGACCTCCTCCTGGATGTCCTGGCGGGTGGTGTTGATCGTGTGCGTTGCACCGAACTGGCGAGCGAGCTCCAACTTGGAGTCGAGCACGTCGACACCGATGATCGGGTAGGCCCCGGTGGCCACGGCGCCCTGGATGGCGTTCAGGCCGACTCCGCCACACCCGAAAACCGCCACGCTCTGACCGGCCCGCAGACCGGCACTGTTGACCGCCGAGCCGAACCCGGTGGCCACGGAGCAACCGATGAGCGCTGCCGTCTCGAGGGGGAAGTCCTTGCGGATCTTCACGGCCGCGGACTCGGGGACGACGATCGAGGAGCCGTAGGTGGCCGGACCGTAGTGGTACACGTCGGCGCCCTCGTGGTGGAACATGGTCACGTCGCCGTTCACCATGCCGATCGCCGGCGTGTTCAGGCACAGCGCCGGGTAGCCGAGGTTGCAATACCGGCAGGCGCCACACGTCGGCGCCCAGGAGATGACGACATGGTCGCCCGGCTGCAGCTGGGTGACACCGGCCCCGACTGCCTCGACCACGCCTGATCCCTCGTCTCCGAGGACGATCGGCATGGGGATCCCCTGATGTGATCCGTCATAGGCGTGGAGGCAGCTGTGGCACACGCCGCTCGCAACCATCTTGACGCGGACCTCACCGAACCGAGGTTCGTCGAGGTCCAGTTCGAGCATCCGCATTCGCTCGCCCGGCTGGAACAGCACCGGCGCCGTGATCAACATGACAAGCCCCCTGAGTTGTGGTGATGGACGATGGTCTGCCGCACGATCCCCGGACACCGGCGAGGCGACAGCGTCTACCGCCACGAACTTTATAGCAGAATGGGATCGCCATCCATGCCCGAGCCGCGAGGTCGTCATGCCGAACGAGTTGGTCGCCGAAGTCGTCGTGGACTGCCGGTCGCAGCTGGGTGAGGGGGTGACCTGGGACGCCGCGACCGAGACCCTGTTGTGGGTCGACGTCGATGGGCGCCTCATGCACCGCCTCCAGCCCGACGGCCGACATCACCGGATCGACCTGGACCGTTCGGTCAGCGTGGTGATCCCTCATGCCCGAGGCCACCTTCTCGCCGTCGCCGGCCTGGACGTGGTCGAGATGGACCACGACGGCCGATTCGGCCCGCTCATCGCCACGCTGCCGGCAGAGGGGGACGGCGTGGCCAACGACGGGCGATGCGACCCTCAGGGCCGCCTGTGGGTCGGAACGGTGGACCGCTCAGGCCAGAACCGGGCAGGCCTGTGGCGCGTCTGCTCCAGCGGACGCCGAGAGTGCGTGCTCGAAGGTCGAGCGCTGTCGAACGGCCTCGACTGGAGTCCTGACGGTCGGCGCTGCTACCACGCCGACTCGCTCCTTCGGCGCATCGACGAGTTGGCTCTCGAAGATGGCGGCGACGTGGTCGGCGCGAGGGAGCTCGTCAGCTTCGAGGCGATGCCCGACGGGTTGAGCGTCGACGAGGACGGATGTGTGTGGGTGGCGCTGTGGGATGGCGGCCAGGTGCAGCGCTACACCCCCGACGGCCGGCTGGACCGCACGGTCTCGGTGCCCGGAGGGTGGATCACCAACTGCGCGTTCGGCGGGCCCCAGCAACGCACCCTGTACATCTCGACGGCACGCGTCGACCTGGATGCCGACACGCTTCGTCGCCAGCCGCACGCCGGCTCGCTGTTCGCCGTCGACGCCGGCGTGGCAGGCCGGGGCTACACGGCGTTCGGCGATCGCCTCTGAGCGCGCCGAGCGCCCTCAGGCACAAGCGGGTGCGTCGGCGCTCCACCGGTTGAACGGCCGGTCCTCGCCGGCGGCCGCGAGCGTCTGGCGCGCCGTCACCCACGACTCCTGCCATCGGTGGTGATCGTGCAACTCCGTCGCCGGGTCTCGGCGGCTGCGGGCCACGAACCCGGGAAAAACGTCGCGTCCTGTCGGCTGGCCGATCGGGTTGTAGCGGAGATCGAAGCTGATCCGCACCTCGTCGCTGACGTTCGGCAGCGAGTTGTGCAACGTGAGCTTGTGGATGAAGAGCACATCGCCTGGCGCCATGGGCAGGGCGATGGCGCCGTCTCGCGAGGCGACACGCTCGGGCACCTGCAGGCCACCGGGGCCGGCGGGGCAGTGCACGAGGAGGCCGCGGTGGTGCGACCGGGGGACCACCTGCAAGCACCCATGTTCGACGCCGGCCCGGCGCAGCGGGAGCCACACGGTGAGGATCTCCGTCTGGTCCGCGTTGGGCAGGACCACACCGTTGTCCTGGTGCCAGTTGGTCGCACCCATCTTCAACGCCCCGGTCTGCAAGTCGCGCGGCTCGCGGGATTCGGGCACCTTGATCCGAACGTGCTGCACCGGATTCGAGAAGATCTCCGGGCCGATGAAGCCTTCGACCAGGTCCAGCAGGTCAGGACAGCGCAGCAGGGCGAACACCGCAGGCCCATGCCACATCGGGGTGTCGTGACGGATGCCGGCTTGGGGCAGCGAGAAGTCGAAGAACTGGGCGTTGGTCTCGTTGGTCTCGGCGCAGACCTCGACGAAGCGGTCGAAGAACGGGAGGTGGTCGTGACGATCGGAGATCCGGCCAGCTGCCACCAGTTCATCGACGAGGCGGTCAAGTCGTTCGTCGTACTCGGCGAGGATCGGGGCCAGCCAGCGGTCTGGATCGATCGCCTGACGGATGAGGACGTAGCCCTCACGGCGGAAGTGTTCGAGCTGCGCTGCGGTCAGGCTCGTCATCCCTCGGCTCCCTCCCGTTCGAGGCTCGCCGCCCGCGCTGCGTGCAGCAGGGCGCGGGTGTAGTCGGTTGCCGGCGCACCGAGCACGACCTCCGTCGGTCCAGACTCGATGACCGCGCCGTGGCGCATGACGACGATCTCGGCGCACATCCGGCTGACCACCCCGAGGTCGTGCGACACCATCACCAGCGTCAGACCGAGCTGTTCTCGCAGATCCATGAGCAGATTGAGGACCTGCGCCTGCACGGAGACGTCCAGCGCGCTCACCGGCTCGTCGGCGTAGAGGATCGTCGGGTTGACCGAGAGCGATCGGGCAATGCCGATGCGCTGCAACTGCCCGCCCGACAGCTGATGGGGAAAGCGCGGAAGCACGTCCGGTCCCAGACCGACGCGCTCGAGCCAGCCGGTCATCTCGGTGTCGTCCGGGCTGCGGTCCAAGAGTGCCCGTACCGGCTCGCTCAGCGATCGGCGGATGGTCATCCTCGGATCCAGCGATCGCCGCGGGTTCTGGAAGACCATCTGGTTCCGCTGGCGACGGTCGACGGCGTCGCGTCCCGACAGACCGGCGATGTCTCGTCCATCGAAGCGCACCACCCCTCGCTGATGCCGGAGCAGACCGCACATCACACGTATCAAGGTCGACTTCCCCGAACCGGACTCCCCGACGATCCCGAGTGTCGACTGGGCCTGCACCTGCACCGAGATGTCCTGCAGCGTCCATCCCTCGACACCCGCTCCCAGGCGAGCCCTCGGATAGTGGAACCACATGTTCTCGACCTCGACCAGCGCCATCGTCACAGCCCCTCCACCGGGTTCCAGCAGGAGTACCGGTGACCGTCGCCGGCATCGAGCACGCCTGGCATCGCCGTGCACGCCTCGCTGGCCGCCACACAACGATTGCGGAAGCGGCATCCGCTCGGGAACGTGCCGACGGGAGGAACCGAACCCGGGATGGTGTGCAGGCGTTGACCGATGAAGGCACGGAAGTTGTCGTCCCGGGGCATGCCCGGGTTGGCAGCGAGCAGAGCGGCGGTGTACCGGTGCCGGGGTGCGGCGATGACGTCCTCGGTCCGCCCGGTCTCGACGACCGCCCCGCCGTAGATGACGGCCACCCGATCGCACACGAATCGGATCACGCCAAGGTCGTGGCTGACGAACAGGACGCCCATCCCTCGTTGCTCGCTGAGGGAGATCAGCAGGCGGAGGATCTCCTCCTGCACGGTGACGTCGAGCGCGGTGGTCGGCTCGTCGGCGATCAGGAACTCGGGATCCGCTGCGATGGCCGCAGCGATCATCACCCGCTGCTGCTGGCCGCCGGACAGCTGATGCGGGTACCGACGCATCAGGGTCGGCGGATCGGGCAGCTGAACCTGTTCGAGGAGGGCGACCACCTTGCGGGCGACGGCGGCACGTGGCAGTTCCGAGTGGACGCGAATCGCCTCCGACACCTGCCGCCCGACGCGCATCATCGGGTTGAGCGAGCGGGCCGGATCCTGGAAGACGAATCCGATCTTCCGTCCGCGCACCTCCGACATCTGCCGATCGTTCATCGCCAGGAGTTCGCGACCATTGAAGCGAACCGACCCTGACACCCGGGCCTCGTCCGGCAACAGCCCGGCCACTGCCTTGGCCGTCATGGTCTTGCCCGAACCGGACTCTCCGACGAGACCGAGACGGCTCCCTGGTTCGAGCGACAGGTGCTCGATGTGGACGATCTCGTGTCCCCCGATGTGCACCCGGAGATCGTCGAGCTCCAGCATCAGGCCAGCCCGCTTCGTGCCTGCTGAGGGTCGAGCACGGTGCGCAGGCCGTCTCCGAGCAAGTTGAACCCGAGTGCCGTGAGCACGATGGCCAAGCCGGGGAAGAACATCAGGTACGGAGCCGCTTCCAGGAGTGATTGCGTCTCGTTCAGAAAGCGACCCCACGACGAGGTCGGAGGCTGGACACCGACCCCGAGGAACGCCAGGGCTGCCTCGATGAGAATCGCAGCGGCGAACATCACCGAGCCCAGCACGATCAGCAGCGGGCTGATGTTCGGGAGGACGTGGCGGACCATGACGTAGGGCTTTCGCCGGCCGTACCCGTACGCCGCCTCGACGAAGTCGAGTGCGAGCACCTGGCGGGCCGGGCCGATCGTGACACGAGCGGCAACCGGGACCTGCCAGGCGATGATCGCCAGGGTCGCCGTGGTGTTCCCGGCGCCGAGCTTGGCGGCGAGAACCAGGGCGATGAGGATTCCCGGGAGGGCCAGGCCGGCATCGACCAGCCGTGTCAACGGTCCCTGCGCCACCCGATGCGAGCCGGCGATGGCCAGGCCGATGGCCGATCCGAGGACCATCGCCACCACGGTCGAGACCACGCTGACGTACAACGAGTTGCGCGCCCCGAGCATCAGCTCGGTCACGACGTCCCGCCCGGCGCGGTCCGTGCCGAGCAGGAACCCGGGCGTCCCCGGCCCGGCCAGTCGGTTGCGCAGGTTGAGGTGGTTGGGCGGGTACGGCGTCCAGACGAACGACAGCAGTGCCACGAACACGAACAGGAACACGAGGAGCCCGCCGAGGTACAGCGTGATCGGGAGCCGTCGCAGGCGCCGCCACCGCGAATCTCGGCGCACCTCAGCCGCCGCGTTCGTCGCTGACCCGCGGGGCGCCGTCTCAGGCATTGGCCGCCTCCTTGTCACGGATCCGCGGATCGAGGAAGCCGTAGGCGATGTCGACGAGGAAGTTGAGCACGAGCACGATCAGCATGATCACCAGCGCCAGCGACTGCACGACGATGACCTCGCGGCCCAGCGTCGCCGTGACGATCAGCCGGCCGATCCCTGGGAGCACGAAGACGTTCTCGATCACCACCGCACCAGCGATGAGCTGTCCGAATTGCAGCGCAGCCACCGTGACCAGCGGGATCGACGCGTTGCGCACGCCGTGGACCAGCGCGGCGCCTCGGCGCGTTCGGCCGCGGGCCATCGCCGAACGGATGAAGTCCTCGTTCATCACGTCGATCATGGCGGTCCGCACGTAGCGGGTGAAGACGGCGGTGACCCCCAGGCTGAGCGCCATCACGGGCAGGATCATCGATCGGATCGATCCCAGCGGATCGTCGGAGAACGGGACGTAACCGCCGGTCGGGAGCCACCCCAGACGTACGCCGAACACCAGCACCAGCAGCAGACCGGCCCAGAACGCCGGGATGGAGATGCCGACCTGCGCAACCACGTCGACGATCCCGCCGCGAACCTTCTTGGCATTGATCGCCGAATAGGTCCCGAGCACGAGCGAGAGTGGGATCGAGATCAGCAGTCCGCCGAGGGTCAGGATCAGCGTCGGCCCCATCCGACGGACGATCTCGTGGAAGATGTCGTAGCCCATCCCGTACGACGTGCCGAGGTCACCGGTGGCAACGCCACGCAACCAATGCAGGTACTGCACCACGAGCGGACGGTCGATGCCCAGCTTCTGGCGCATGAACTGGACGTCCTTCGGAGCAGCCTCCCGACCGAGCAGGACCGTGACGACGTCCCCGCCGAGCATGTGCACGAGAACGAAGACCACGATCGAGCCGATGAGCGCGGCGAACAGCAGCGTTGCCAACGATCGGAGTGTGTGCCGGATCATTCGGGCGCTTGCTCCTGGGTTCGGGGACGACGTTGACGGCCGCCCAGCGGCAGTGTGCCACCGGGCGGCCGTCGAGACAGTGGTTGGCCGGCGCCGCCGCGCCGGCCCTCACCGTGTTGGTTCACCCGGTCCAGTGCGCCGAGCGGACGTCGACTGCGTTGTTGATCCGGACCTCCTGGATGCCGTCGAGGTTGGCACGCATGATCTGCGGCACCTTCGGCGCCGAGATCACGGTCACCCACGCCAGGTCGGCGAAGGTCTTGACCAGATCGGACATCGCCGCCTGGTACTTCTGCGGATCCGTGTTGCTGTCGGCGACGGCCAACTTGTCCTCGAATTCCTTGACGCACAGCGGGTGGCTCTTGCCCAGCGGTTCGCGGCCGCCCTTGCACCCGTACTGCAGGATGTTGGCGGAGTCACGGATCTCGCTCATCCCGTAGTCACCCTGCGCCCAGGTCTTGTCCAGCCATGTCGTCAGCTCTTGGCTGCGGCTCTTCACCTTGATCCCGACGGCGCCGAGCTGCTGGGTCAGGACCTCCATGGTGAACGGATGGGACGCCACGTTGGCGAACGGGTAGTCGATCTCCAGGTTCTCGTAGCCCGCTTCCTTCAGCAGCGCCTTGGACTTCTCCGGGTCGTAGGTGTAGGGGCAGTAGTCGCTGTTGTACGGCTCGGCGTACGGCACCACCATCAGGCAGGTCGGATCGGCGTATCCGTCGTACACGGCAATCGCTTCGTCGCGGTTGATGGCGTGAGCGATGGCTTGGCGGACTCGCTGATCTTGGAACTCCTTCTTGGTCGTGTTCAGCCACAGGTACGAGACCTCGCCGGCGCTCTCGAACAGGACCTTGAACTTGGTGTCCTTGGAGAACGTGGCGACGCGCTCGATGCCCTCGGCCAGAACGGAGGTCACGAAGTCGTACTCGCCAGCGAGGAGCCCGTTCAGCGCTGCAGTCTCGTCGTCCACGAAGCGCCAGTCGATGGTCTCGAAGAAGGGCTTCGTTCCCCAGTATCCGTCGAATCGCTTGAGCGTCAGGCTCGTGTCGGGCTTGTAGTCGCTGAACACGTACGGTCCGGTCCCGATCATCTCCTTCTTCGCATCGTGCTCCTCGAGGAACTTGTCCGGGACCACATACCCGGCCGAGTTGCCCAACTCCTTGAGGAAGGAGGCGCTCGGCTGCTTGAGAACGATCTGGACGGTCCGGGCGTCGACGGCCGTCACGCTGGCCACGTTCTGATGCGGCGCGCTCAACTTGCTGAGCGGCGACTCGGCGTTCTTCTTCATCGAGTACACCACGTCGGCCGAGTCGAGATCCGATCCGTCGTGGAACTTGGCAGTGCGGATCTTGAACGTGTAGGTCAGCCCGTCGTCGCTGATCGTCCACGACTCGGCGAGCATCGGGACGATGCTCCCGTCGGGCTTGTCCTCAACCAGCGTTTCCTGAACATTATAGAACGTCGGGACACGCAGGGCGTTGGCGCCGACCTCCCAGTAGTTCCAGCTGGCCGGCTCCTGCGGCAGCGTGGCGATGAGCGTCTTGGAGCGATCAGCCGTCGATGCTGGCCTCTGCACACGGGCAGTTGCGGTACCACCGGTCCACCCTGCAACAGCGAGTGCTGCGACGAGCGTGACACCGAGTCGCCGACGACCCCGCCTCCCGGTCTGTTGGAATAGCTTCATGGTCCCCCCTTGAGCATTGGATTCCTAACCTTATAACATTTCGTACTATAGGTTCTGCCCGAGCGCAAGGGGCCACTGCCGGCAACTGGATCGCCGCCGCGGCCACGAACAGGGAAGGAGCGAGGCATGGTTGGGGGGAAGCACCTCTTCGATCTCACCGGGCACACGGCACTCGTGACCGGTGGCGGGTACGGGCTCGGCCGGGGACTGGTCCACGGGCTGGCCGCGCACGGGGCCACGGTCATCGGGCTCGCCCGAAGTGCCGACGCGTTGCGCGACACGTTCGCCTCGCTTGGATCCCCCCACCGCTACATCGTCGGTGACCTGACGACCGACGACCTCTACGAGACGCTCGACGAGATCCCCGAGCACGTGGACATCCTGGTCAACAATGCCGGAGGTGATCCGCACTCCAAGCCGTGGGGATCACAGACACCCGACGAGTGGCGTGCCACCTATGAGATCAACGTGATCGCCGCGGCGCGGTTGTGCGACCTGTTCATCCCCAAGATGGCCGCACGGGGCTGGGGTCGAATCATCAACATCTCCTCGATCTACGGCTCGATCGGACAGAACCCGGACAACACCGGACGGAGCGCGGGCGCCGGCGCGTACACCGCCGCCAAGCACGGGCTGATCGGTCTGACCAACTACCTCGCCTGCCAGATCGGCCGGACAGGAGTGACCGTGAACACCCTGAGCCCGGGCATGATCACCTGGATGGACACCCCTGACGGCGAGCCAGAACTGTGGCAGCACTTGGCCTCGCAGACGCCGGTCGGTCGGAACAGCCAACCGGAGGACTACGTCACATCGGTGGTCTTCCTGTCGTCGGAAGGTTCGTCGTTCGTCCACGGTGCCAACCTCATCGTGGACGGCGGCTGGAGCACCTGGTGAGCACGACGACGCCGGCCACCGGTGGGCGCCTGGCCGGTCGGGTCGCCCTGATCACGGGGGCATCGTGGGGTATCGGTGCCGCGGTGGCACGAACGTTCGCCCGTGAGGGTGCCAGCGTCGTCGTCAGCCCGTATCCGGATGCCGAGATGGAGGCGCTCGCCGACGGGGTGGTTTCATCCATCACGGACACAGGCGGTCGAGCCATCCGGGTCTCCGCCGACGTCACCTCTCGAACGCAGATCGACGCCGTCGTGGCGGAGGCGCAGCGACGATTCGGGGACATCGATGTCCTCGTGACCAATGCGGCCTGGGCCAACCGACTGCCCTGGCACCAGATCACGTCCGAGCAATGGGACCACACCCACGCGGTCAACCTGCGTGGGGCGTTCCTGTGCGCCCAGGCCTGCTACGAGGGGATGCTGCGACGCGGGCGTGGGAGCATCATCGCCGTGACCAGTGTGACCGTCGAGGTGGGCATGGCCGGCCTGCTCGACTACGTCTCGTCCAAGGCTGGTCTGATCGGATTCACGCGCGCGCTCGCCCGGGAGGTCGGCGAACACGGCATCCGTGTCAACGCGGTGATGCCAGGAGCCATCCGGACCGAGCAGGAGTTGGCGCTCGGCTTCGACGAGGACGAACTCAGGACGCTGATGGCCCAGCGCCAGTGCCTGCCCCGACGTGGCGTTGCCGATGACCTGACCGGCGCCTTCCTGTTCCTCGCATCCGACGAGAGCAGCTTCGTGTCCGGCCAGGTCCTCAACGTCGACGGTGGCTGGATCCACTACTGAACGACATGCCCGCCACGAAGCCGGCCCTGCGCATGGCGCTGATCCACGTCATGCAGGAGACCGACACGTTCAACCCGGTGCCCACCACGCTGGCCGACTTCCAGCGGGTCGCCCTGCTCGAGGGCGACGACGTGCTGAAGCGCATCGACCCTCATGGTCCGATCGCCGGGTACCTCGCCGCTGTCGACCAGAGCGGGTTGCCCGTCGAGACGCTCCCGGTCCTGCGCGCCGATGCGCAGTCCGGAGGTCGGCTGACCCGCCCGACGCTCGAGGAGATCTCCAACCGGATCTGTGCCCGGCTCGGCCGCCTGCTGCCGGTCGACGGTCTGGTCGTGCTGCTGCACGGCGCGGCGGCGGCCGACGGCGTCGATGACGTGGAGGGGTACCTCCTGTCGAGGATTCGCACGATCGCCGGGGGCACGGTGCCACTCGCCCTGATGCTCGACCACCACGCCAACGTCACCCGGGAGATGATTCGCCGCAGCGACCTGATCGTGGCGTTTCGAACCCAACCCCATGACCCGTACGACACCGGTCTGGCCCTCACGACCTTGGCCCTCCGACTCGTCGACGGCCATCTCCGTCCCACGATCGCCTGGCGCAAGCTGCCGATGGTCACCCATCAGGAGCAGTACCTGACGTCTCGCGGACCGATGCAGGAGTGGTTCGACCGAGCACGGGAGCTCGAACGGGAAGGTCGGGCGGTGACGATCTCCCTGTTCCCGATGCAACCATGGCTCGACGTCGCCGAGGCTGGGTGGGCCGTCGTCGTCGTGACCGACGACGACCGGGGCGAGGCCGAGCACCTCGCTGATGAGTTGGCCGACCATGCCTGGCTGCTCCGGGATCGGTTCATGGAGCGCGAGAGCTGCGACATCGCCGAGGCCATCGACTTCGCCGACGACCCGGCGCGCCAGACCGTCCTGATCAGCGACACGGGTGACTCGGTGCTCGGCGGATCACCCGGCGACAGCACGGCCATCCTGCGCGCCCTGCTGGAAAGACCCCGGCGACACCGCGCACTGGTTCCGGTCACGGATCCCGCCGCCGCTCGTCGCCTCGGCACACACCGCGAGGGAGAACATGTCGACGTCGAGTTGGGTGGCTGGTCCACCGCCTTCTCCGCCCCCCTTCGGGTGACGGGGCGGCGCGGCGCGGCGCGCTCCGGAGTCATCGCGCTCGACGGATTGCCGCAGGGATCGGTGGACATGGGCACGGCGGTGATCCTCGACACCGACTCGGTGACGATGCTCGTCACCGAACACCCGGGGGTCGGGGGCATCCACCCAGGGATCTACCGAGCCATGGGTGTCGAACCCGCGCAGTACAAGATGATCGTCGTGAAGACGGCGTCCAACTTCCAGTACTTCCGCGGGATCACGACCACGTTCGTGCGCGCCGCGACACCCGGACCGACGCAGTCCGATGTCCGTTCGCTGCCGTGGTCACGGATTCCCCGGCCGATGTTCCCGCTCGATCAGCTGGAGACATGGCGATGAACGACCCACACGAAACCGGCGTCTCCCTGCGCACCCGACGCTGGTACGGGGGGATGTCGCGCGACCACTACATCCACCGCAGTTGGATGAAGCGCGGTCTCCCGGACGACGCCTTCTCCGGCAAGCCGATGATCGGGATCTGCAACTCGGCGTCCGACCTGACCCCCTGCAACCAGCACCTCGACGATCTCGCCGAGCACGTCAAGCGGGGCGTGTGGGAAGCCGGCGGCGTGCCGCTCGAGTTCCCGGTGACCTCGCTCGGCGAGACCCAGATCCAGCCAACGGCAATGCTCCTCCGCAACCTGATGGCAATGGACGTCGAGGAGTCGTTGCGCGGCAATCCACTCGACGGCGTGGTGCTGCTGTCGGGCTGCGACAAGACCACGCCGGCCATGCTGATGGGCGCGGCCTCGGTCGACCTGCCGGCGATCATGCTCACCGGCGGTCCCATGCTGACCGGCCGCCACCACGGGAAGCCGTTGGGCTCCGCCACCGACATGTGGCGGATGAGCGAGGAGGTGCGTGCCGGGACGATGACGCCCGAAGCGTTCGTGGCGACCGAGTCCTCGATGACCCGCAGCGCCGGGCACTGCAACCCGATGGGCACGGCGTCGACCATGGCGACGATGGCCGAAGCGCTTGGCATGACCTTGCCGCAGAGCGCGTCGATCCCCGCTCCGGACACTCGTCGTCGTCGCCTGGCCCACCTGACGGGCAGGCGGATCGTCGAGATGGTCGGCGAGGATCTGCGACCCAGCCGGATCCTCACCATCGACGCGTTCGAGAATGCCATCCGGGTCCTCTCGGCGATCGGCGGGTCCACCAATGCCGTCATCCACCTGCTGGCCATCGCCGGACGCGTCGGCGTGCCGTTGACGCTCGATGACATCGATCGCATCGGGTCCCAGCTCCCCCTCCTCGTCGACATCGAACCGTCCGGTACTCGGCTGATGGAGGACTTCTTCGAAGCCGGCGGACTGCCGGCGTTGCTCTACGAACTGGATCCGATCATGCGGGGTGACGCCCTGACGGTGTCCGGCGTGCCGATCCGCGCCTGCTGGGAGGAGTGCCGGACCAGTGATCCGAGCATGATCCGCCCGCTCGACGACCCGCTGCTCCCGTCGGCGGGGATCGCCGTGCTGCGCGGCAACCTGTGTCCGAACGGTGCCGTCGTCAAGCCGTCGGCAGCCTCACCCGAGCTGTTGGTGCACACTGGTCCGGCATTCGTGTTCGGGTCGATCGAAGAGTTCAAGGAGCGGATCGACGACCCTGACCTGGAGGTCACCGCCGACAGCGTGCTGGTTCTGCGCGGATGTGGCCCGCGTGGGTACCCGGGAATGCCGGAGGTGGGCAACATGCCACTGCCGGCGAAGCTGCTTCGCCTCGGAGTGCGGGACATGGTTCGGATCAGCGACGCACGCATGAGCGGCACCGCCTTCGGCACCACGGTGCTCCACGTCGCGCCGGAGTCGGCCGCGGGTGGACCGCTCGCCGATGTCCAGACCGGCGATCTCATCACCCTCGACGTTCCCGGCCGGAGCCTGACACTGCACGTGAGCGACGAGGAGTTGGGGAACCGTCGATCCCGGCGCCAACCAGACCCGCCAGTGGCCTGGCGCGGCTGGACACGCCTCTACATCGACCACGTGCTGCAGGCCGACCGGGGATGCGACCTCGACTTCCTCGTCGGGTGCTCCGGCGCAGATGTGACCCGCGAGAGTCACTGACCGTACCCGCCGGTTCAACAGCGGGCCAGGGCCGCCTCGGTCCGCTCCAGCGTCTCATCGACCACCGCATCGTCGTGTGCGGTGGACACGAACCACAGACCGCGACTGGTCGGCCGGACGCCGACATCCTGGAGGGCGTCGAGGAAGCGGATCAGCGCCGCCTGGTCGGAGCCGTCGACGTACTGCGCGAGCGATCGGATCGTGTCGGCCGGACCGAACCGAAGCTGGAACATCGAACCGCCGATGTGATCGACCGCCAGCCCCTTGTGGGCACCGATCCGGCGCAGCTCGGCGACCAGCCGACCGGTCGTGCGCTCCAACGCGGGGTACGGGTCGGTCTCCACCAGGATCTTCAACGTCTCGACACCCGCGGCGACGGACAGGACGGCTGCGTTGTAGGTGCCGGAGTGGTTGACCTCGCCCCGGCCGACCGCGGCGAGGAGCTCGCGACTGGTTCCCAGTACCGCCATGGGGTATCCGGATGCGATGGCCTTGGCGTAGATCGTCATGTCGCCCTGGACACCCAGAAAGCCCTGCGCACCCGTGAGGCCCAGTCGGAACCCAGTGATCACCTCGTCGATCACGAGCAGCGTGCCGTGGCGCCGGCACAGCTGGCGCACGCCCTCGAGGTAACCATCCGCTGGCGCGATCACCCCGGTGTTGCACATCACCGGCTCCATGAGCACGCAGGCCACGTCCTCGGCATCGAGCACCTCGGCGACGACCTCCAAGTCGTTCCACTCGGCGATGAGCACGTCGTCCGACGCGGCAAGGGACTGCCCGGCGCCGACCGGCGGGCGGCCATAGGGCGTGGGGAGCGGACCGGCGCCGACCAGCAGTGGATCGAGCCAGCCGTGGTAGTGCCCGGCGAACCGCAGGACGCGCCGCCGGCCGGTGATGGAACGGGCGATCCGGACGGCGAGCAGATCCATCTCCGACCCGGAGAGCCCGATCCGGATGTTCTCGATCCACGGCACCGCGCCGACCAACTGCTCGGCGAAGGCGGCCTCGTATTCGTTCTGCCCAGCGAAGCACTGCCCCACCTCCAGCGCTCGCCGCACCGCGTCCAGGACTCGGGGATGACCGTGGCCGAGCAGCATCGGGCCCATCCCGCCGGCATAGTCGATGTACCGGTTCCCGTCGACATCCCAGAGATGCGCCCCGGCGGCGCGAGCGAAGGTCAGCGGGGCAGGGCGGCCGGCCAGGCGGACGTTGGAGTTGACACCACCGGCGACGACCTGGCATCGCCGGCGGTGCTGCTCGATGCTGGCCTCGTACCGGTTCGGCGTGCTCGAACGGTGATTCACGGTCCATCGCTCCCTGGGCAGGTACGGATGGGTCGGCACGGACCCCCCAGTGGCGAACTCTATAATATTCGCGCCGAGCAGTCCAACGCTCCGGCGCGAGCGGCCGGGTCAGCCGTCGACGCTCACGTCCCCATGCTCGCCGACGTGCCTGGCGTCGGTCAGGCGGGCCTTCAACAGCGTGAACAACGAGCCGAGACGACCCGACGGACTGTCCCAGTACTCGCCACCGTCGACCTCGATGGTCATCACCGCGACATTCGGCGACTCCTTGCCGTCCTCGAAGAACGAGCCGGCGAACGGATTCCACAGGTCGTCGATCAGCGCCCGGTCGGTCGTGATCGACGCGTGGCCGCTGAGTGCCACCCAACGATTGGCCCGGTTGTCGCTCATGGTCACCAGCGTGGGAAACGTGCCGGTGAGCTGCTGAGCCCACTGCGCGCTCCGATCCATGAGGATCTGGATGTGGCTCGCGTCGATCCGCGCCACGGTCAACGGCCGGGACGTGATGGCATCGGCCTGGCCGGTCCCGACCATCAGCGTGTCGCCGGGGGCCAACAGGTCGGCGAGCTGGCGGGAGGTGTCGTTGGTCATCGCCTGCTCCTCGTTCCCCTGCGCGCCACTCAGCCGCGCTCGACCTTGAAGGCCACGTCGACCGTCACCTGCCAGCGATCGATCGAACCGGACTCCCCGACGTTGGCACGAATGTCGGCCACCTCGATCCACGTCTGGCCACGGACGGTCTCCGCCGACGTCGACAGTGCCGTCCGCACGGCATCCTCGATCCCACCCTCGGACTCGCCGACCAGCCGCACGACCTTGAACGTTGCACCCATTGCTTGCGCTCCTTCGTTGAAGTTGGTGGCCGTTGTAACACGTGCGATCGGCGGCGGGACAGGACCGGGGCAACGTTCATCCCAACGGGTGACGGACGCGATCGTGGGGAGCGCCGCAGCGCTCCCCACGACATCGGCTGATGAATCGACGTGAGCCGTTGAATGCCGGCGGGACGAGGCCGGCAGCTCACGAAGCGGAGGTTGGCGGAGATTCGCCAGACGCTCCAGCGTGCGGCCTAGCGGCCAACCACCTCCAGCGTCCCGAACACCGTGTGCATGTTGTTGGACCACCTCCTTCCTCTGGTTCGCACATCACAGCACACGCCGGTCACCAGCGAAAGCGGGTTTCCGCACCCGGCACCGCGCCGCCGATCACGTCGGGTCGGCACCGACGGCGACCTGACCTGGCGTTCCTCCCCGGCACGTGAGAGGGACGGGGCTGGGGTTCACCGGGGCACGCACGCGCCGCGAGAATCAGGAGCGAGGGGGTGGACGACATGAGCGAGGTCGACGACAGGCTGGTGATCACCGAACGGCTCGGTCACGTGCTGGTGGTGGAGATGCGTCGCGAGCACAAACGCAACGCCATCGACCGTCGCCTGGCCGACCAGCTCGACGTCGCCTTCAACACCTTGGAGGACGACGACGACCTGTGGGCCGGCGTGCTGACGGGGACGGCCACCGTGTTCAGCGCCGGCAGCGACCTGACCGGCGGCGGCGACTACTGGACCGAGCGAGGCGGCCAGTACGGGCTGATCCGCCGCCGGCGCACCAAGCCGCTCATCGCCGCGGTGGAGGGCTGGGCGCTGGGCGGGGGGTTCGAGCTCGTCCTGGCCTGCGACCTCGTCGTCGCGGCGCGCACCGCCCGCTTCGGCCTGCCCGAGGTGGCCCGCGGGCTGGTGCCCACGTGCGGAGCGCTGTTCCGTGCTCCCGAGGCACTGCCACTCAACCTGGCTCGGCAGATGGCCCTCACCGGTGCGCCCGTGGACGCTGCCCGGCTGTACGAGGTCGGCACCATCAGCGCGCTGACCGAACCGGGTCGGGCCCGCGACGAGGCGGTGGCCCTCGCCCGGCAGATCTGCGCCAACGCCCCGCTGGCCGTGCGCGCCAGCCTCGAAGCCGTGAACAGTGCGCGGCGCGCCACGGAGGAGGCCGGCTGGGCGGCCACGCAGCAGGCCGAGGAGCGGATCGGCCGATCGGAGGATGTCGCCGAAGGTCTGCAAGCCTTCTTCGAGCGCCGCCCGCCCGTGTGGCACGGCCGGTAGACCGCGAACGGAGACAGTCGAACCATGTGGGACTTCGAGACCGATCCCGAGTACCAGCGCGACCTCGACTGGGTCGACGCCTTCGTGCGCGAGGAGGTCGAGCCGCTGCAGTACGTGCTGCCCCACGCGCTCGATCGCACGCACCCGCTGTGGCAGGCGCTCGTCCCGCCGTTGCAACAGCAGGTCCGCGAGCGCGGCCTGTGGGCCACGCACCTCGGCCCGGAGCTGGGTGGGCCCGGCCACGGGCAGGTCAAGCTGGCCCTGCTCAACGAGATCCTCGGCCGCTCGCCGATCGCTCCCCTGGTCTTCGGCTGCCAGGCGCCCGACAGCGGCAACGCCGAGATCCTCGCCCACTACGGCACGGAGGAGCACAAGGCCCGATACCTGCGGCCGCTGCTCGATGGGCAGATGTTCTCGTGCTTCTCGATGACCGAGCCGCAGGGCGGATCCGATCCGAAGGAGTTCACCTGCGCCGCCGAGCTGGACGGCGACGAGTGGGTGATCAACGGCGAGAAGTGGTTCTCGTCCAATGCCAAGTACGCCGACCTGATCATCGCCATGGTGGTGACCGATCCGGAGAACCCGCCGTACCAGCGCCAGTCGATGCTGCTCGTCCCGGCCGACGCCCCCGGCTTGACCATCATCCGCAACGTCGGCCACGGCTTCACCCGCGAGCCCGGCCAGGGAACCCACGCCTACCTGCGCTACGACAACGTGCGTGTCCCGGCAGGCAACGTGCTGGGGGGTCGGGGGAACGCCTTCGTCGTCGCCCAGACCCGGCTCGGCGGGGGGCGCATCCACCACGCCATGCGCACCGTGGGCATGGCCCGCCACGCCCTCGAGCTGATGCTGGAGCGCGCCGTGTCCCGGCGCACCCAGGGCGAGCTGCTGTCACGCAAGCAGCTGGTTCAGGAGATGGTGGCCGACTCGTGGATCGATCTCGAGCAGTTCCGCCTGCTGGTCCTGCGGACGGCCTGGAAGATCGACCGCTACCACGACTACAAACGGGTGCGCGGCGACATCTCGGCGGTCAAGGCGGCCATGCCTGGCGTCCTCAACCGCATCGCCAGCCGGGCGCTGCAGGTCCATGGCTCGTTGGGCATCACCGAGGAGATGCCGTTCATGGAGATGATCGCCAACGCGCTGCACCTCGGCCTGGCCGACGGCCCGACGGAGGTCCACAAGGTGACCCTGGCCCGCACCCTCCTGTCGCAGGCCAAGCCGGCACCCGGGTTGTTCCCCACCACGCACATCCCCGCCCAGCGCGAGGCTGCCCGGGCGAAGTACGCCGAGGTCATCGCCCGGCACGGCGGTGAGTGAACCGGTCCCGCCGGCGACTGCTCCGGTCCGCCCCGGCGACGAACTGGACTGGCCGGCACTGCAACACCGCCTGGCCGAGGTGCTGGGCCTCCCCGCCGAGCCGATGGTGGTCAGCCAGTTCACCGCCGGGCGGGCCAACCTGACCTATCTGGTGCAAGCCGGTGATCAGCGGTGGGTGGTCCGCCGCCCACCCCGCGGCACGCTGGCGCCGGGCTCGCACGACATGGCCCGCGAGTACCGGGTTCTCTCCCGGCTGTGGACCGCCTACCCGCGAGCGCCGCGCGCCGTCTACTTCACCGACGACGCCGAGGTGATCGGCGCCCCGTTCCTGGTGACCGAGTTCCGCAGCGGTCTGGTGGTCAGCGACACGGTCCCGTCCGTCCTGGCCGATCTCCCCGATGTCGAACGGCGCCTCGACCTGGCCCTGATCGACGCTGCCGCCGATCTGCACGTGGTCGACCCAGCCGCTGTCGACCTCGTCGATCTGGGGCGCCCGGACGGATTCGCCGCCCGCCAGGTGCGCGGCTGGGCTGACCGTTGGACGAGAGCCTCCGCCACGGCGGGCGATCCGCTGATGGACGAGGTGGCCACGATGTTGGCAGCGCGGATCCCCAACTCCCCCCGCCCGGCCATCGTCCACAACGACCTCAAGCTGGACAACTGCCAGTTCCAGCCGGACGATCCGGACACCGTCAGTTCGGTGTTCGACTGGGACATGGCCACCCTCGGCGACCCGCTGTTCGACCTCGGTCTGCTGCTGGTGTCGATGCACGCCCACCCGACCTGGACGATCACCGACGACGAGGCCGTGGCCCACTACTCCGCTCGCTCCGGCATCGACGTCACCTCCATCGACTGGTATGTGGCGTTCGCCAACTGGCGGATGGCCGTCGTGCTCCGTCAACTGGTCAACCGGTTCCTGGCCGGTCAGTCCACCGACGCCCGCCTCGGCGCGCTCGCCGACGCGATCCCCGAGTGCGCCGAGCGGGCCCACGGCCTGCTGGCCGGGGGCTGACCGGAACCGGATCCGGCCCGGCCTAGGGTCTCGGCATGCTCTGGATCGGGACGCGCAAGGGAATCTTCACGCTGAGGCCGGACGGCGCCCGATCGGCGTGGACCCTGGACGGGCCGCAGTTCCTCGGCCACATCGCCCACCACGTGGTGGCCGATCCGCGCGACGGTGCGAGCGTGCTGGCGGCGATGCGTGCCGGGCACCTCGGGCCGACCGTGATGCGCAGCACCGATGGCGGGCGGACCTGGGCCGAAGCTTCCCGCCCGCCGGCCTTCCGCACCGGTGAGCCGCTGGCGCGCACCCTCGGCAAGGTCTTCTGGCTGACGCCGGGCCACACCAACCGTCCCGGCCAGTGGTTCGCCGGAGGCTCCCCCCAGGGCCTGTTCGTCACCGACGACGGTGGAGACACCTGGTCGCCGGTGGATGGGTGGAACGACCACGAGATGTGGACCACATGGTGCGAGTGGCCCGAGCAGCAGACCCCGGACGGCTCGATGCTGCACTCCGTCAACGTCGACCCGCGCGACCCTCGGCACCTGTACCTCGGTCTGTCGGGGGGCGGGGTGTTCGAGACCACCGACGGCGGCACCGAGTGGGCCCCGCTGAACCTCGGGGTGTACGCCCCATTCCTGCCCGATCCGGACTGCCCCTACGGGCACGACCCGCACTGCGTGCGCCTGCACCCCCGCCAACCGGACCGGCTCTACCAGCAGAACCATTGCGGCATCTATCGCATCGACCGGCCGGAAGACCGCTGGACGCGCATCGGCGACAACATGCCGAGCGACGTCGGCGACATCGGCTTCCCGATCGAACTGCACCCGGCCGACCCGGACACGGTCTGGGTGTTCCCCATGGACGGCACCGACGTGTGGCCGCGCACCAGCCCTGACGGTCGCCCGGCGGTGTTCCGCAGCAGGGACGCCGGAGCCAGTTGGACCCGCTGCGACGCCGGGTTGCCCGAACGCGGCTGGTTCACCGTCAAGCGCCAGGCGATGACCACCGACCAGCACGCCGAGTCGGTGGGGGTGTACGTCGGGACCACCAGCGGTGAACTGTGGGCCAGCCTCGACGAAGGCGACCACTGGACCTGCCTGGCGGCCCACCTGCCGGAGATCTACTCCGTCGAGTGGGCCGAGCCGGCCTGAGCAGGATGAGCGCCCGGTGAAGGTCCACATCCCGACGCCGCTGCGCTCCTACACCGGTGGGGTCGCCGATGTCGACGCCAGCGGCGCCACCCTGGCCGACCTGCTGGCCGACCTCGATCGGCAGTTCCCCGGCATGCGCTTCCGGATGGTGGACGAGCAGGGCGCGCTGCGCACGCACATGAAGATCTTCGTCAACAAGGAATCGGTCCGAGACCTGCAGACCGAGATCGCCGCCACCGATCTCGTGGTGCTGATGCAGGCCCTGTCGGGCGGCTGATCGCCCGACCGGCGCTCACGGTACGGCGGGGGCAGCGGGCCGACCTCCCACCAGCTCACCACGCAGGGAGACGAGCTTGGGCGAGGGCTCGCCGGCGCCCCACGCATCGGCGCGCAACGCCCGCTCGTAGCTCTCCCACTCCTGGCGGACACCGGCACGGTCTCCCCGCTGGCCATGGGCACGCATCCGCAGGGCGACGAGCTCCTCATGACCTGGCAGGGCCAGCAATCCCTGCTGGGTGGCCCAGAACACGCCGTCGATGTCGTCGACCTCCAACGCCAGGTTGGCCAGCTGGACGGCCGCCCCCGTGACCAGCAGCACCAGTGCCGAGGTGATCCCCTCCCCGTCCGGCCACAGGTAGGAGGTCCCGGCGAACGGCATGCCACGCACCTGCGCCAAGGCGTTGCGCAACGTGGCCGCAGCCTGCGCCGGCGGCATCGTCGCGGCATCACCGACCGCGGTGGCCAACACGTCGGCATCGGTGACGATGCCCGGGTGCAGCGGCAGCTGATCGGCGGCACTGCGGCCGATCCACTCCTGGCCGTCGGCCAGCGGGGCCAGCCGACCGAGCGCCCTGCGCGCCTCGCTGACCACGTTGGCGAACGTGGCATCGCGGACATCCACGTCCCACAGCGCGGCGCGGGCCTGTCCGCGACGGGCTCGGCCACGGTGCTGAGCCAGCCAGACCACGAGCTCCAACGCCTTGGAGCGGTCGAACTCCACCGGCGCCCCATCGGCGCGCTCCACCGCCACCGGGCCCAGCAAGCGCACGAGGAACGTCCACGGCGGCGTCTCCTCCGGGGACCCGGCGTCGGCACCCGCCGGCTCGATGCGCGCCGCGGCGACCACCACCGGGACCTCGACCGGCGGGTTGGTGAGCACCGGCTCACTGCCGTCGATCACCTCGGCGAGGAGCTGGACGTCGCCGGCAGCGAGACGGACCGGGACGAACTCGACACCCAGCGGGTCGAGCCGGCAACGACCCTCGCCGACCTGGCGCACCACGAACGTCACGCCGTCGACCAACCGATTCACCACCGTCGCCACGCCACAGCCCGGCCGGCTCAGGGCGCGCAGCTCGTCCAGCGCCGGCTCCTCACCGGCGACGTCCAGACGCGCCGCGACCACGAGCGGCTCGCTGCTGCCGATGGCTGCCCGCCGGGCGCGCAGCCGGAACGTGGTGGCGTTCATCGACAGCGGTGCCAGGTGGCGGGCGTGGTCGGCGGCGAGCTGCAGGGCGTCAGCCAGCGACGGCGCCTCCTCCCGCTCGGGCACGCCGAGGGCGCCGATCTCGCCGAGCCCGACGGTGACCACCCGCACGGGCTCGGCCAGCGGCGAGAGGGCCAACGACGCAGCGATGGCTCGGACCAACTCGTCGGCCGCGACCGCCGAGTCGTCCACTGCCGGGCCGAACACCGACGTCGAACCCTCGACCGCCAGCACCCCGATCGCCTCCACGTCCACGTACAGGTCGCCGCCGTCCGTCCGCCCGAGATGCGCCAACGCCGGACACGGCTGCGCCGATCGACGAGCGTCGTCGGCCACCGTGGTCAGCGGCACCTCCGCCGGAAGCACCCAGGACTTGTGCGCGGCATCCGACCGCCACGAGCGGGCGATCGGCGTGGCCACGACGTCGAGCCACAGGGCGATCTCGCCGTGCCCACCGACGACGGCGGCGATCACCTGGGATTGCTGGTCGGCGAGGTCGCCGGCGGCGGCGCGCAGCGCCAGGTCGAGGCGGGCGATCCGTTCGGCCTCACTGGGTGGTGCGGCGGCGCGCAGCTCCTGCTCACCCTGGCGCACTCGCTCCGGGACCGTTTCCAGCAGGCGTTGACCGACCTGCGCCTGACGAAGGCGGGCCCGGCGCCTGCTGGTGATCAGCGCCAGCGCGCCACCGGCGACCAGCCCGGCGCCGCCCAACCCGATCGGCAGCATGCTGGGGGCCTGACCGGCCCCATCCGGCGCGACGAACGGAACCAGCGTGTCCGGGCTGGACGTCGTGGTCGGTGTCGGCGCCGCGGTGCCGCGCACCACCGGCACGGACGGCGCCGGCAGCGTCGCCGGCGGCTCGACCGACGCCGTGGGGTGTGTGGGCGGTGGCTCGTCGGCGGCATGGGCGAGCCCGGGGCGCTCGCCGTCCGGCCACACGTGGGCAGGCGGCGGCGCCGGCACGGGCGTGAGCACTGGCGTGGCCGGGGTGGCCGGCGGGTCCCCGAACGCGACACGCTCGCCCGGGAACAGCATCCGCGGATCGTGGTGATCGAGCCGCGGGGCGTTGCGCTCGATGAGTTCCGGCACGTAGTCGAAGATCTCCCGCTCCGACACCTCGTGACCGGCCTGCTGGTCGAGGTGCTGCTCGGCGATCCGCCAGTAGCTGTCGCCGGGCACGACCAGGTGGCTCTCCCCAGACGTCTCCGCCGGCGCAGGCGACCGCGACGGCGGCGCGGGTGACAGCGAGGGCGACGGCGAGGATGGCGGTGCAGCAGCGGCGGGCAGTTGATCCCCCGGCGCCGTCGCCGCGACCGACGACGGCGGGCGGATCCCTGCCGGTAGCAGCAGGTCCCAGCCCGGTTCGACGAGGGCGGCAGTGACGAACCGGTGGCCGTCGTTCATCGTCCGGCCGAGGTTCAGCGCGGTGATCTGCGCGGCGAGCTCGTCCACCTGATCGCGCCGCGCGTAGAGCTCGGCGATCGACCACAGCGACTCGCCACGGCGAACCCGGTGGGTGGCCGGACCGGTGGCTCCCGGGTCGGCCGGGGGATCCACGGTTCGCTGGACGACCGGGCCGAGGCGCGGTTGGACCACCGCGGCGGTTGGCGCCGGCCGACCGGCTGCGGCGACCGGCGAGGCGGCGACGGGCAGGACCGACACCAGCCCGGCGGCGATCCATCTCCCCAGGGTGCCCAACCCGAGCAGCCGATGGCGTTCACCCGACGGCAGCCCGTCACGACGCTGATGGAGCACCTCCGACACGACGACCACGGCGAGCACGGCCACGCAGATCCATGCCACCGTCGTGGCCACGCGAACGAACAGGTCGACCAATTGATCGGTGGTCTCCAGACCTCGCCCGAGCGACCGCCACCAGCTGCGCAGCCCCTCACGGGTCCACGACCACGGCGGGCGAGCTCCATGCAGGGGGGAGGCGGCGTGCAACCGCCAACGACTCACCGCGACCAACAGCGCCGGAACCGCCGCAAACGCGACGGCGGCGACGAGGAGCGCCGGCCATCGCCGGCGCCGCCGCTCAGCCACCGGCACGGTCGAACCCCATCGTCGCCGTCGCCGAAGCGGTGCCGCTCCGGGCGATCCCCCCGGTGGACACACTCACCGTCACGGTGACCGTCGCCCCGTCGATCCGCACGGCGGTGACGGTGCCGAGGTCGCCTGCACCGGCGAGCAAGCGGGCCGCTGCAGCTCGCGCTGCACGGACCGCGCCGGCCGGATCCACCACCACGCGGCCCTGGCGGGCGGCGCGGACGTCGATCTGCTGGGCGCCGGCACGCGCCGCCTGGAACGCCACCGCCGTGGCCTGGGTGCCGTCGTGCATCGACTGGTCCACGGTGCGAGACAGCCAGATGAACGCACCAGACATGAACACCACGCACAACGTCAAGGCGAACACCGTGGCCGACCCACGATCTCGCCGGGCGGTCGGCCGGACGCGATCGTTCATCGGCCGGCCGCCCGGTACGGGTCGATCGTCGCCGTCGCCGTGGCTCGCAGCGTGACCGGGTTGGGCGCCAGCAGGCCGAGGTCGGCGCGCCGCGGCGTGCACGTCACCGTCACCGTGACCGCCGCCCCGGGGCTCCAGTCGCCGGCGATGCTCACCGACGAGCCGCCCGCACACGTTCCGGTGGAGAGCACCGCAGCAGCGGTTCGCCGAGCCGCAGCCAACCCGGCGACCGGCGTTCGCTGGCGGGCGGCAGCCTGGGCGGCGGCCTCGCTGGCGGCGCGCACCTGCGCCCCGGCGTCGACCTTGCGGCCCAGCCAGACGACCATCAGCGCCAGACCGAGCATCGCCGGGAAGAACAGCACCAACCCGAGGACCTCGCCGTTGCCTCGATCGCGGCGAGCACTCACAACGGAACCCATCCCTCGGCGGGCACCGCGACGCGCACGGAGACATCCGTGGAGGTGCCCTGGAGGATCCCCGGCGCCACGCCGGTGACCACGACCACCACCTCGCCGCCGGACCTGCTGACCGCCACCGACACGTGTTGCAAGGTGGTCGGCGCTGCAGCGACGCCCGCCCGCGCCGCCTGGTCGGAACCCATCCCGCGGCGCGCCGCGAGCAGAGCCGTCTCGCGGGCCAGCACTCGGGCCTCGGCCTTGGCGTGATTCCACAGCGCGGCCTGGAACCCCAGGAACATCAGGACGACGACGACCGGCGCCAGCAGGGCGATGGCCAGCGACACCGAACCCCGGTCGGCGCCTACTTCACCGAGTTCGCCGCGTTGCGCACCTTGGACCAGATGATCGCCGCGATCCCGGCCACGGCCGCACCCGCCGCGACGAACCACAGCACCTGCTCCAGCGACACCGCGCCGCGATCGGCCCGGCGGCTCACCGCACCGGGCGGTGGCCCGGCCAGCCAGCGCAGCTGGCCGTACACCACGTGGGCGATGGCCTGCATCGTCAACATCGGATCCATAGCGTGCTCCTTGTCTGTCGGAGAGGTCGGTGGCGGGCAACGGCGGCGGCATCACTGCAACGCCGGATAGATGACCGCAGTCATGATCAAGAGCGACATGCCCACCAAGGGGACAGTGATCCGCCCGGTTCGGACGCGTGCCTCGGCTTCTTGTTCGGCGGCCAGCGAGGCCCGCAGGGTGGCGCACTTGGCGGTGAGGCTGCGGGCCACCGGCGCGCCGGCCACGGACCCCAGTGCGGCCGAGGCGGCGATCTGGCGCAACTCGACCAGGTCGAAGTCGTCACCCAACGCTGCCAGGGCATCGACGAGCGACCGGTTGGCCGTCTCGGCGGCGAGGATCCGTTGGCGCAGTTCGGCGAACAACCGCCCATCGCCGGCCTGGGCCGCCTGGCGCAGCGCACCCTCGTTGCCGACGTTGCCGGCCAGCAGCATGGTGACCACGTCGAGGTACGCCGACACCTGGTAGCGCAGGTCGTGGCGCAGCCGGGTGGCATTCGAGCGCATCGACCGGTGCACCAGCAGCGGCGCGACCGCGGCCCCGACCAGCCCAGCGACCATCGGCACCACCACGTCGCGGCCGACGAGACCCGCCACCTGGGCCAGGACCACCACGAGTGCCGGGCCGAACAGCCCGGCCGCGCCGGCCCCTACCAGCAGAGCCGCGTGACTCTCCGGTGGGCGCTGGACGACGCGCAGGTCGGTCAGCACGTCGTCGGCGAAGGCCAGGCGCTGGCCGGCCATCCGGCTCACCGGACCCCATCGCCCCGCGACACGGCCGATCGGCCGAGGTGGCCGGCGGGACAGGTGGGCGATCACCCGGGCGATCGGCGGGCGCGGCTCGAGCAGGGCGCCGACGGCGATCCACGCGCCGGCGCACAACACCACCGCGGCGAGCACCAGCCGGACCGTGGTGGTCATCGGTCGGCTCCGACGGTCAGGAACCGACCGGGACGGGGGAACCGCGACAACGTGGCCACCCTGGCCAGCAGACCCACGTACCCGAGGAGGATGGCGCCGAGGACCACCTGACCCTCGGCGGCGCGATACGGCGCCAGATAGTCGGATCGGGCGAAGACGAACACGCCGGCGAGCAGGGCTCCCATGATCACCGAAACCATCAGCACCTGGTGGCGCATGGGTGCCCGCTCGGCTTCGACGATGCGCCGGCGGTCGGCCTGGGCGCGGGCCTGGTCGGCCAGCGCGCTGAGCACCTGCTCGGTCTGACCGCCCCGACTGACGGCGATCAGCAGGCCGGCGGCGACCAAGTCCCCGAGCGGATCGTCGAGCTCGTCGGCGAAGGCGCGCAGCGCCCAGTCGGCCGGCTGCCCGGCCGACAGCCGGGCGAACAGCCGGCGGATGGTCGGACGGATCCCGTCCGCCGCGCTCTCGACGGTGGCGCCGATGGCGCCGATCGGCTGGCCGGCGGCCTGGAGCACGTCACGCACGTTCTCCACCCACGAAGCCAGCGCGTCGATCTGTTCGGGCGTGTCGTGCGACCTGCCGGGCGACGACAGCCGGATCATCACCAGCGCGACGCCGAGCGCGCTGACCGCGGCCGGGACGATCCATCCGGACACGGCGAACATCAGCCCGCCGATCAACGCGCCGGCGGCCAGCGGGCGGACCTCGACCGGCGTTGCGGCGACCACCGCCGAATCACGGTGGACCCGCCGCAGACCCGACCAGGTCAGACCGATCCCGATCATCAGGGCACCACTGGCCACGGCCAACAGCAGCTGGTCGGCGTTCACCGCCACGCTCCGGCGAAGGCGTCGCGCGGGACGAACAACGACTCGTCGACGCCGGCGAGCCGCAGCCGGCGGAGGTGGCGCTGCTCCAGGGGAGCCAGCTGGGACAACCGATGGGACTCGTCGAGGCCCCAGACCTCGGTCGAGCGCACCCCGCCGTCGGGACCACGCCCGCCCAGCTCGACGATCGAGGTCACCCGGCGCTGCGGCGCCTCGTCCGACGCATTGCGCACCAGGTCGATGTGCACGACGAAGTCGATCGTGTCGGCGATCAGCGACCAGACCGCGTACTCGGGCAGCTTCGTGTTCGACTTGGCGACGTAGAAGGCCAACCGGGACAACACCACCTCGACGGTGTGAGCGTGGATGGTGGCCAGCGAGCCACGCTTGCACATGCTGGCGACGTCGAGCATCTCCAATGCCTCGTCCTCGACCAGCTCGCCGACGACCACCCGATCGGGGTTGAGCCGGCGGGTGAGCTCCACCAGGCTTCGGGCGTCGATGGCCCCCTGGCCCTCGGTGTTCGCCTGGCGGGTGAACAGCGCCGGGGCGTCGGGATGGCGGTCGTCGTCCTCCAGACGCAACTCCAGCAACCCCTTCTCGATGGTCACGATCCGCTCCCCCGGCGGGACGGCCCCGAGCAGCTCCTTGAGCAACGTGGTCTTGCCGGCGCCGGGTCCGCCCGAGATCAACATGGTCATGCCGGCGCGGACCAGCGCCTCGAGCTGCGGCACCAACCACACCGGGAACATCCCCCGCCCAGCCAGGCCACCGAGACCGATGCGCTGCACCGTGAAGCGGCGGATGGCAATGCGGGGATGCGTCGACACGCCGGCCCGGCTGGTCCCGCCCAGCACCATCACGACCCGCGACCCATCCGGGGCCTGCAGGGTGACCATCGGGCTCTGCTCGTCGAGACGGGCCTCGGACACGCCCATCGACAGGGTCAGCCGGCGCTGGTAGGCGGTCAGCTCATCGTCGTCGGACCACAGCCGGCCGACCGCCAGCTTGCGCCCGTCGCTGTAGGAGACGAAGGTCGCCGCGGCGGAGTTGACGTCGATCTCCTCCACCTCGGGATCGCGCATGTACGGTTCGAGCGGACCGGCTCCCAGCGTCTCGGCGTAGGCCGCGGCGCGCAGCCGTCGTTCGGTGTCGTCGTCCAGCGGGGCCTCGCCACGTTGCAGCCGCTCGTGGTTGAGGGTGGTGATCTCCTCGGCCATCCACCGGCCCATCAGCAGCTCCAGACGCGCCCGGTCGGCGCGCAGTGCGGCGTGCCGGGCTCCGAGCTGCCCTCCGGACCCATCCTGCACGGTGTCGACCAGGTGCGAGGACAGCCGCTCGGTCAGCAGGCGAAGCGCCTCGTCAGCCATGATCGACGCCGTCGAGGAGTGGGTGATGGCGGCAGGTGCGGGTCAGCTCGGTGTCCACGGCCGTGTCCAACTCGGTCATCGCTGCCCACCATGCGCTGCGTCGGAGGCGGCGGGCCGACCCCGGGCGACCGGCCATCACCGCGGCCGCCCATGGATCGTCGGTCATCGCCACGACCACGGGACCGGCGAGGAACCGGGCGACGTCGACGGGGGCGTACGGGGTGGTCCCGTGGAGGGCGACGACGGTGGGCACGGAACGCATCGCCAGCGTCGCACACGTGTCGGCCAGCTGCTCGATGCCCAGTGCCGCCGCGCCGGCCGAACCGCGATGCTGGACGTGGCTGATCACGACCACGCCGGCTTGGGACACCGCTGGCGGCACGACCGCGCCGAGCCGGCCGACATCGGCCACGAAGAGGGTCGACATCGCCGACATCACCGGCAACATCGCCGACGCCGCCGGAACCGCGGCAGCTGCCTCGGCGGCGCGGACCGGCGCGACGAGGACGTCGACGCCACGCAAGGAGGGTTGGACACGTGTCAGGAACGAGTCCGCCCGGGCCGGATCACCGGTGGCCACGACCTCCGAGAGGCTGGGCTGGCGTGGCACGCCCAGCCACGCCGCGGCACAGCCACCGTGGGGATCGAGCTCGACCAGCGTCGCCGGACGACGTTCGGACGCCGCGCTCGCCAGGCCGATGGCAGTGGTCGTGCACCGCATCCCGCCAACGGCCACCAGAGTCACGGGGTCGAGGCTCCTGGCGACAGGAGGACCAGGCGCACCTTCGGGGCGGCTGCCACGGTTGCCGCCGATGCCTCGGGCACCTCGACGGAGACCGAGAGCTCCCCGGTCACCGGATCGACCGTGGACGGCAGGCCGACCACTCGGCCGGTCACGGGTGGCGGCGGGGCGGCGTCGGGGGTGCCGTTCTCCACCGGGAAGACCAGCTGGACGTTGCTCTGCTCGACCAGGCCGATCGGGATGGCGCCGGGCGGAACCACCACGGCGACGACCGCCGAACCGGCCGCCAGCAGGGCGCCGGGCTGGAGGTGCTGGCGCTGCAGCAGCGCACCGGCCACCATCCGGACGACGGCGTACTGACCGACCATCGCCGACCGCTCAGCCGCCGGAACCACCTGCAGGCTGGGGTCGACGGACAGCTCGACGGTGCGCAGATCGCCGGCGGACAGCTGGGATCCTGCGGGCACGTCGTGCACCAGCTGCAACACGGGCACCCGCTTG
>JAKOVA010000126.1 GCA_029782335.1 Actinomycetes bacterium
CAGACCACTTGCCGCGAGCCAGTTGTTCCCGGCGGCGATGATCGCCCGGACCTCATCCTCGGTGATGGTGCCGTCCTCGATCGCGTCACAGATGACGTCGACGGCTGCACGGGTCGCGTGTGCGGCCGCGATGGTCCGGCGACCCCATGCCCGGCCGGCGAGGGCAGAGAGGATCGCGGTCCCGGCGATCGCGGCGACGGAGTAGAGGAGATCGAGGGGGAGTGCCTCAATCATTCGCCCCTCCCGGACCCGACGACCTGCCCGTCGCGGATCACGTAATACCCGCCCGGATACCGGAGGGTAAACGAGGTTGCGCCGGCGGCATCGTACTGCTCGATCTGCTCGACAAGCGATGCCTGGATCTCCTTGGTGTGGCCGTCGAGGATATAGGAGCGGACGGCCGGAGAGATCGGACGCGGCCCGGGTGCGGCGCCGGGCGAGGTGCTCGGGGGCGCGAGAGGATCGGGAGGCGATGCGCGGGTGAAAAATGCGCGGATGGCGTCGACGACCGTGATCAGGAATGTTGCCAGTCTAGACATGTCGGAGCCTCCGATTTGGCTATAGATATGTCTGGGCGCTCTAAGCACTTAAATGTTGAAGAATTTATAAATTTGTAAAAACATAGGTATTATATAGTAGGAGTTACACCGGGCTGATGTTAACCTCTTCTCCATACGTCACGACCTCTCCCTCGTCGCCTGCCGCCAGGAGTTTCCACAGTTCCACCAGGGCAGCGTGAGCGCCGGAGAGTGCGTCCACCTGGTCGTCGTGAGCGCCGTCCGGGAAATACTCCAACTCCTGGAGGAACGCCCGGTTCCACTCGCCCCGGACCAGGATGACCTTGCCGTGCTCGGCGGCGGAGGAGACCGGCTTCGCCCGGGTCTGCTTGCTCCCGGTGCTCGGGATACCGGTGACGATGTAACCGGGCAGTTTGTCGACGAGGGAGTTGATGAGGTAGAGCGACGAGGACCCCGGCTCCTGCTCGACGAAGATCGGTACCCCTCGCCCATCGAGTTCGGCGGTGCGGAGGAGACGCTCTTCGACGGCGCCAGGGCTGTCCTGCATCCTGACCACGTCGATGACGTAGAACGTCGGCGGTTTGTAGCCGAGGAGCAGGCCGACGGTCCAGTCGGGGTCTTTGTTCCGCGGCGTCGGCTTGGATCCGGCGAAGTCCCAGAACCGGACGGCGATGTCGACGGCCGGGGCCTGGTCGACGATCTCGAACCATTCCCGCCGGAAGTACATCCCGGCGACCGGACGGATCTTCCAGTTGCCGTTGAGCAGCCGCTCCCGCTCGACCCGATCCAGCGCCATGAGGCGGGCGCGGTACCCGGGGTCCTTTTGCGTCAGCGCAGGGTTGTCGTCGAGTGTCGCCGGGATAAACGTGACTGACGTCGGGACCGCGTCAGGGTATCGCGCCTTGAGATCCTCGGCGGTGCCGGCCCATACGAGTTCGTCGCCGGCCTGGACGAACCAGCGGAGTTTACCGGCGCGCTCGGGGATCGGGTAGCCGGTCTCCTGATCGATCCACCACTCAATAAACTCGGCGACCCAGCTGTCGGCATCGGGGTTAGTCGTCGCCATGATGCGCGGTTTAACGCCGCATGTGCTCCGGTTTCGGGAAAGCATGTAGAAAAATTGTTTTTTGCTGAAATGCGTCAACTCGTCAAACCCGATCAGGCAGATCTGTGACCCTTGCCAGTCATAGCGGTTACGCTCCCATTCCATGTGGGCAAAGGAGACCGCGGCGCCGGAGGGAAACCGCCACTCGAGCTGCTGCTCTCGGGGCGTGCCATTGAGGCGCGAGTATATCTCCTGGCTCTCGTCCCAGAGGCCGCCCTCGGCCCGGACCTGTGTGGTGGTCCGGCGGAAGATGACCGCGCCGAACCCGGGGACGTGCGACCACTGGAGCGGGGCGAGGAGGAGGGCGAAGGACTTACCGCCCCCGGCCGCTCCGCCGTAGATCGTAATGTCGGCCTCAGACCGGAGGAACGCTTCCTGTGGCCCGGGCTGCGGCCGGAGACCGAGTCGGTCCCAGAGAGTCTCCCGGGCGTAATCAGGGTCAAGGTCGCAGAGGAGGCTACTTGCCAACGATGCGATGGAGCTCTCGGGTGAGCCTCTCGCGGCACTCATCGCACATCACCTCCAGGACGACCGATTTGAACTCGACGAACTGCGGGTTCTGGATGATGTTGATTGTCGGGCCGTCACCCTTCAGTTCGCCCCGCACCTTGGCGAGGAGTTCGACAATGCCCCGCACCTCTCGGAGCGCCATGCACGCCTCCCGAGTGCCCTCGGTCTCCGCCCGGTCGAGTATGGTCAGCGCCCGGTCCTTGAGCCGGGAGACCTCACCGAGGATAGTCTGAGCGTCTGCGACCTCCTGCGCCTCCTGTGCGAGGATTGCCGCCTGCACCTCTTTGGCCTGCTGTATCTCCTTCTTCTTGGCGGCTTTTGCGATTTGCTCGACTATATGACCGTTTTTTCTATGCCGATAGAGGGCGTCCCGGGATACCCCGAACCGTTGCGCGATTTCGCGATACGTCGCCCCAGCGACGAGCGCCTTGTCGATCTCGACCCGCAGCGGGTGGTTGCAGATCGTACACTGTGCCCCGGGCGACCTATCCATCGTTGGCCTCCTGCTCTTCGAGGGCGTCCAGGGCCTGCTCGATCACTTCGTCAAGGGTCCGAGCCTTGCGCCGGATCTTGAGGAGCCAGAGCCGGGAATGGAGGGCGGCCGAGATCGAGAGGGTCTTGGGCGGGGTCATGAGCGCCTCCAGTCAAGGTTCGACGCCGAGGTGCCGTTGAGGTCGATGGTCGCGGGCGACCTCCTGTCTGGGGCGACCTGCTCCAGCGCCGCCTCGTGCAGTGTCCGAACCTCGCTCAGCAGCGCGAGGAGGTCGGTCCACCGGAGCACGGCCAGCGCCTCCCGCCGGCTCTGCTTCAGGACGAGGAGGGGGGCGAGCCCCTCCGCCTCGGCGTTCGCGGTGCATTGTTGCCACCACTCCGGCAAGGCGAT